>JAOUFA010000148.1 GCA_029858545.1 Betaproteobacteria bacterium | reverse complement strand
CACCGTGCTGCCCAGCACGATCGGCATGGCGAATTTCTTCTCGTGCTCGTACAGTCCGGGTGCGACGAAGGCCCACGCCTGGTAGAGCACATACGGCAATGCGAGCATGAAGGCCACCAGAGCGGTGACCTTCATCGGCACGAGAAAGGGGGTCACCACGCCAGTGGCGATCATCTTGGTTCCCTGGGGCAGCGCCTTCATGAGCGGCAAGGCAAGCCAGTCGTAAATCGGCCCCGCTCCCGGCCAGATGAATAATCCGACAAACAGCAGCAACACCGCCCCGCCGGCATACATCAACCGCTGACGCAGCTCGACGAGATGCGAGACGAAGGTTTCCTGGGTAGACATCGTGGGTTAGCGCGAGCCCGGCGCGGGATTCGCCTCGGCGGGTTCGGTCAGCGCCACGGCAGACGCGGCAGCGGTCTCGACCGGGTTCGCTCCCTGCTCGACTCCGTGAGTCTCGTCGGTTGCTGGCGTAGCGTCGCCGCCATCGGCCGCAACATCGGACACCGAGCGATTGAGGTCCGCCTCGACACCGGACAACTCGGCATTCGCCGACGATTCAAAGTCGGAGGCGGTCTTCTGCATCGAATCGCGCATCTTGCGCAACTCATCGAGTTCCATCTCGCGATTGATGTCCGCCTTGACGTCCGTGACATAGCGCTGCAGCCTGCCGGCGAGGTGGCCGACGGTGCGTGCGACGCGCGGCAGACGCTCGGGCCCGATCACGATCAGCGCGACCACCCCGATCAGCATCAACTCGGAAAATCCTATGTCAAACATGCGTCAAGTGAGGAATGTGCGCGGGCAACCAACAAAAAGGCGCCCCTGCGGGCGCCCTTCAGCGGCCTCGTGAAATCCCGGCTCAGGCCTTGGTCTCGGTCTTCGACTTGACTTCGCCCTCTACCGTTTTGCCGGCGATTTGCGAGGCGGCTGCGTTCTCGGCGGGCTTCTCGCCGCCCTCGCGCATGCCGTCCTTGAAGCCGCGCACGGCCCCGCCCAGATCGGCGCCCATGTTGCGCAATTTCTTGGTGCCGAAAATCAGCATGACGATTACCAGAACGATCAACCAGTGCCAGATGCTAAAAGACCCCATGGAAACCTCCTATTTCTTGCGCAGAATCATCGGGCCGAGGGGATCCGGTCCGCCGATAATATGCATATGGACATGATACACCTCCTGATTGCCGACGCGTCCGGTGTTGATGATGGTACGAAAACCATCGTTTGCCCCTTCCCGGCGCGCCAGCTCGCCAGCCATCGCCAGCATCTTGCCGAGCGCCCGATGCTGCGCCATACCCGCATCGTACAGCGTCGCCACATGTTCCCGGGGAATGATCATGAAATGCACCGGCGCAAGCGGGTGGATGTCGTGGAAGGCATAGATATCGTCGTCCTCGTAGATCTTGCGGGAGGGGATTTCACCCTTTACGATCCTGCAAAACAGACAGTCCGTCACGGTCGTCACTCCTTTTCCCTGTCCTGCCCGCCGCGTTTCGTTCGCGCGGCCTTTTCGGCGATCCCCGACACCCCCTCGCGGCGCGCAAGCTCCGCGAGTACCTCGCGCGGACCGAGACCATGGCGCCCGAGCAATACCAGGCAGTGGAACCACAGATCGGCGGTCTCGCGCACCAGGTGCCGGGCATCGCCACCCTTCGCGGCGAGAATCGTCTCGGTGGCCTCCTCGCCGATCTTCTTCAGCACCGCGTCCTCGTCGTCCGAGAGCAGGCGCGCGATGTAGGAATCCGCCGGATCGGCGCCCCTTCGCGCGGCGATGGTCGCGGCGAGCCGCGCCAGGATGTCGTTCGGGTCCGCGGTCATCTGTTGCGGGTCACTTGGATCGCCGGTCATAGATAAGCGACGGATCCTTCTTCACCGCGTCGGTCGTCACCCAGCCCCCGTTCTCGAGCTTTTGGAAAAAACAGCTCTCGCGCCCGGTATGGCAGGCGATGCCACCGACCTGCTCGACCCTGAGCAGGATTGCGTCCGAATCGCAATCCAGCCGCAGTTCCACGAGTTTCTGCACGTGCCCCGATTCCTCGCCTTTGCGCCACAGGCACGCGCGTGACCGCGACCAGTACACCGCCTCGCCGCGTCGCGCGGTCTCGGCGAGCGCGTCGCGATTCATCCAGGCGAGGGTCAGCACGCGCCCGCTGACCGCGTCCTGCGTGACCGCCGGCGCGAGCCCCTTGTCGTCCCAGCGGACTTGATCGAGCCACTCCATCATAGTTCGGAACGGGGGAACCACCCGGTTCCCCCGTTACCCCCCGTTTCGGAACGGGGGAACCACCCGGTTCCCCCGTTACCCCCTCCGAGTCCGGTTCCCGGGATCACAGCCTCACCTCGATGCCGCGCTCGCTCATGTGCACCTTCGCCTCGCGCACCGTGTAGTCGCCAAAATGGAAGATGCTCGCCGCGAGCACTGCGTCGGCGCGCCCCTCCAGCACGCCCGCAGCGAGGTGATCGAGGTTACCGACGCCGCCCGAGGCAATCACCGGTATGCCGACGGCATCGGAGACTGCGCGTGTGAGCGCGAGGTCGAATCCATCGCGCGTGCCATCGCGGTCCATGCTGGTGAGTAGAATCTCGCCTGCGCCGGCCTGCTGCATGCGACGCGCCCAGTCGACCGCGTCAAGGCCGGTCGATTTGCGCCCGCCGTGGGTGTAGACCTCCCAGCCGCCGGTCGGGCGGCGCTTGGCGTCGATCGCCACCACGATGCACTGGTTGCCAACCCGCGCCGAGGCCTCGCGCACAAGCGCCGGATTCTGCACCGCGGCGGTATTGATCGAGACCTTGTCGGCCCCGGCATTGAGCAGCCGGCGCACATCTTCCACCTTGCGAACACCGCCACCGACGGTCAACGGAATGAATACGCGATCGGCCACCGACTCGATCACGTGCAGGATGAGGTCGCGTTCATCGGAACTCGCGGTGATGTCGAGAAAACACAGTTCATCAGCACCCTCGCGATCGTAGCGCGCGGCGATCTCGACCGGGTCGCCCGCGTCGCGCAGCTCGACGAAGTTGACCCCCTTGACCACCCGACCGGCAGTCACATCGAGGCAAGGTATGACGCGCTTGGCAAGGCCCATGGGGAAGCGTTGAATCCTTCCGGAAAATACGCCGTGCCGCGGGCACGGCGGTTGGTCAGGCGGTCTTACCCGCCGCCTTGTCAGCGACGGCCTGCGCCTTCTTCAGGTCGAGCTTACCCTCGTAGAGCGCCCTGCCGGCGATCGCGCCGACAATACCCTCTGGGAAAAGCCTGGTACAGATCGCCTCGACGTCCTTCATATTGTTCAGTCCACCACTTGCGATGAGCGGAATCTTCACCGCCTGCGCGAGCTTCAGCGTCGCCTCGATGTTCACGCCGGTCATCATGCCATCGCGCCCGATATCGGTGTAGATAAGCGCCTCGACGCCGTAGTCCTCGAATTTCTTCGCCAGATCGGTCACCTCGTGACCGGTAAGTTTCGACCAGCCCTCGACGGCGACCTTGCCGTCCTTCGCATCGAGCCCCGCAATCACGTGGCCGGGAAAGGCATAGCAGGCATCGGAAAGGAAGCCCGGATTCTTCACCGCCGCGGTGCCGATCACCACGTACCGCACCCCGGCGTCGAGGTAACTCTCGATGGTGTCAAGGTCGCGGATACCGCCGCCCAATTCGATCGGCAATTTCTCGCCCACCGCCCGGATGATCTCCTTGATCGCTTTTTCGTTCTTCGGCCGACCGGCGACCGCGCCGTTGAGGTCGACCAGATGCAGGCGCCGTGCGCCCTGCGCGGCCCAGTGACGCGCCATCGCGCCCGGATCCTCGGAGAACACGGTGGCGGAACCCATATCGCCCTGCTGGAGGCGTACGCAATGCCCATCCTTGAGGTCGATGGCGGGAATGATCAACATGGGCGAAGTGCTCGCGCGGCGAGAATTGCTGGGAAGATTGTCCGGGGTGGCCAGTGGAAGTTCAGGGCTGCCAATGCACAAAATTGCGCAACAGTCGCAGCCCCGCCGCCTGGCTCTTCTCGGGGTGGAACTGCACGGCGAAAATATTATCGCGTGCCACCGCGCAGGTAAAGGGTATTCCGTAGGTGCAGGTCGCCGCGACGAGCGCCGCATCGCGCGGCGCGGGATAGTAGCTGTGCACGAAATAGAAGCGGCTGGCGTCCGCGACACCCTGCCACAGCGCATGTGCGCGCTCCTGGCGAACTTCGTTCCATCCCATGTGCGGTACCTTGAGTGCGCTGCCGTCGGCGGCACGCATGGCCTCCGCCGGAAACCGCGGCACGCGCCCGGCGAGCAACCCCAGGCCCGATGTATCGCCCTCCTCGCCGTGCTCGAAGAGCATCTGCATGCCGACGCATATGCCCAGAAAGGGCTTGTCGCGCATCGCGGCGATCACCGCCTCGCGCGCGCCGCTCGCGCCGAGCTGGCGCATGCAATCGGGCATCGCCCCCTGACCGGGAACCACCACGCGTGCGGCAGCGTGGATCGCCCCGGGATCCGCGGTCACGATCACCGCCGCTTCGGGCGCGACAAATTCGAGCGCCTTCGCCACGGAGCGCAGATTGCCCATACCGTAATCAACGACAGCGATTCTCACGCGATGTCTGCCCGCCGGTCTTCGTGACGGCCGTTACAGGCTACCCTTGGTGGAAGGTATCGCATCGCGTGCGCGCGGATCGGCCTCGACGGCCATGCGCAACGCACGCCCGAATGCCTTGAACACCGTCTCGCATTGATGGTGAGCGTTGTCGCCGCGCAGGTTGTCGATGTGCAGCGTCGCCAGGGCATGGTTGACAAAACCCTGAAAGAATTCGCGCGCCAAATCGACATCGAATTCGCCGACCCGCGCGCGTGCGAACACGACGTGGAATTCGATTCCGGGACGCCCGGAGAGATCGATCACCACGCGCGAGAGCGCCTCGTCGAGCGGCACGTAGGCATGACCGTAGCGGCGCACTCCCGCCTTGTCGCCGATGGCACGGGCGAAAGCCTGGCCGAGCGTGATGCCGATGTCTTCGACCGTATGGTGCGCGTCGATATGCAAATCGCCCTTTGCTTCGACTTCGAGATCGACCAGCCCGTGGCGCGCGACCTGGTCGAGCATGTGATCGAGAAACGCGATCCCCGTGGCGAGTTTGGCGACACCCGTCCCGTCCAGGTTCAACCGAACGCGGATCTGCGTTTCCTTGGTGTTGCGGCTGACTTCGGCAGTACGCATGGTTGATCTCACAACGATTCTCGCAGCGCAGCGAGGAGTATACGATTTTCCGCGTCGGTGCCCACCGTGATGCGCAGACAGTTGGCGAGCAGCGGATGAACGCCATGAAAGTTGCGCACCAGCACCCCTTGCCGCCGCAAGCCTTCGTGGCTGCGGTTCGCATCGGGGACGCGCACGAGGAAGAAATTGGCCTCGGAAGGGAACACCTTCACTCCCGGCAGTGCGGCGAGCGCCTCGCCAAGGATGACGCGCTCGGCGAGTATGCGCCTCGCCTGATCTTCGAGTACCTCGAGCCGATCGAGCACGAATTCGGCCGCCGCCTGGGTCAGCACATTGACGTTGTAGGCCTGGCGCACCTTGTTGAATTCGGCGATCCACTCGGGCCGCCCGGCCATATAGCCCAGGCGTATCCCGGCCAGCCCAAGCTTGGACACGGTACGCATCACAATCAGGTTGGGAAATTCGGCGAGCCTCGGCATGAAGCTCTTCTGCGCGAACACATGGTAGGCCTCGTCGAGCACCACCAGCCCTTCGGCGGCGTTGAGGATCGCGACCACATCCTCCTCGCGGTACAGCACCCCGGTCGGATTGTTCGGATAAGCAAGGAACACCAGTGCCGGGCGTTCTTCGCGCATGCGCGCGACGAACGCCGCCACATCCAGCGCAAAATCCTCGCGCAACGGCAGCGCTACCGCCTTCATGCCGGTGAGACCGGCATTCATGCCGTACATCACGAAGGTCGGCGTCGGATACATCATCGTCGCACCCGGGCGCGCGAGTGCCAGGCTGACGATCTGGATTAGATCGTCCGAGCCGTTGCCGAGCAGCACTTCCATCCCCGCCGGCACCTTCATCTTGCGCGCGATCAGTTCGCGCAGCTTCTTCCCCGTCGGCTCCGGGTAGCGATTCATTTCGACGCGCGCAAGCTCCCGCGCGAGTTCCTCGCGCAGCGGCCCCGGCAGCGCATAGGGATTCTCCATCGCGTCGAGCTTGACCATGCCCTCGCTCTCGGCGACGTGATACGCCTTGATCGCGAATACTTCGGATCGGATGAGGTCCCGGGGTTTCAACGGCACGTTCAATCCTTCGCGATCCGATAGCGTGCCGAGCGCGCATGGGCCGATAGCCCCTCGCCGTCGGCAAGCGTCGCGGCGATGCGACCGAGCGTCGTCGCACCCTCGCGCGAGGCACCGATGAGACTCGTGCGCTTCTGAAAATCGTACACGCCGAGCGGCGAGGAAAAGCGCGCCGTGCCCGAAGTCGGCAATACGTGATTGGGTCCTGCGCAGTAATCACCGAGCGCCTCCGAACTCCAGCGCCCGAGGAAAATCGCGCCGGCGTGGCGCAGTTTCGGCAGCCAGGCCTCGGGATCGGCGACCGAAAGTTCCAGATGTTCGGGCGCGACGCGATCCGCCACCACGCAGGCTTCCTCCAGGTCACGCGCGTGAATCAGCGCGCCGCGCGCGGCAAGCGAAGCCTCGATCACCGCGCGACGCGACATCTCCGGCAACAGCCGCCCGATCGCCGCCTCGACCGCATCGAGCCATGCGCCGTCGGGCGAGACGAGAATCGCCTGCGCAAGCTCGTCATGCTCGGCTTGCGAGAACAGGTCCATCGCGATCCAGTCGGCGGGTGTCGAGCCATCGCCGATCACGAGTATTTCAGAAGGACCGGCGATCATGTCGATGCCGACCCGACCGAACACCTGGCGCTTGGCCGCGGCGACATAGGCATTGCCCGGGCCGACGATCTTGTCGACGCGGGGAATCGTCTTCGTGCCGTACGCGAGCGCGCCGACCGCCTGCGCCCCGCCGATCGTAAACACGCGATCCACGCCCGCCAGCGCAGCGGCGGCGAGCACAAGCGGATTACGCTCTCCGCGCGGCGTGGGACTGACCATCACGAGTTCGCGCACCCCCGCCACCTTGGCGGGAATCGCGTTCATCAGTACCGATGACGGGTACGCCGCCTTACCGCCCGGCACGTACAGTCCGACGCGATCGAGCGGCGTGACGCGCTGGCCGAGCAGCGTGCCGTCGGGCTCGCGAAGCTGCCACGAATCGGGCGAGAATTCGGCGCGCTGACGTTCGTGATAGCACCGCACACGCTCGGCCGCGGCGCGCAACGCCTCGCCCTGCTCTCGCGGCAGCGCGGCGAGCGCGGCATCGAGCACCGTGCGCGGGATCTCGAGTGCGGCGGCGGATGTCGCCCGCACGCCGTCGAATCGCTGTGTCAGCTCCAGCAGCGCGGCATCGCCCCGTGCACGCAGTTGCGCAAGGACATCGCGTACCACCGCCTCGACCTGGTCGTCCTGGGCGGCCTCGTAGCTGGTAAGCGCGGCGAGCGCGGCGTCGAACCCCGCGTCGCGCGTGGCGAGGCGGCGCAGTTTCATCGCGCGGCGGCCGCCCGCGCGAAAGCGTCGATCAGCGGCCGCAGCGTCGCGCGCTTCAGCTTCAATGCCGCCTGGTTGACGATCAATCGCGAGGAGATCGGCATGATCTCCTCGACCGCGATCAGATCGTTCGCGCGCAGCGTGCCGCCGCTCGAAACCAGATCGACGATCGCGTCCGCGAGCCCCACGATCGGCGCGAGTTCCATCGAACCGTAGAGTTTGATCAGGTCGACGTGCACGCCTTTCGCCGCGAAGTGCCCGCTCGCCGACTTCACGTATTTCGTTGCGATCCTCAGTCGCGCGCCCTGGCGCACCGCGCCCTCGTAGTCGAATCCCGAGCGTACCGCGACCATCATGCGGCAGCGCGCGATGCCCAGGTCGACCGGCTGGTACAGGCCCTCGCCGCCATGCTCGATCAGCACGTCGAGTCCCGCGATGCCGAGGTCGGCGGCACCGTGTTGCACATAGGTCGGCGTATCGGAGGCACGCACGATGAGCAGGCGCACATCGCGCCGATTGGTGCCGATCACCAGTCGCCGCGAAGTATCCGGATCTTCCTCGGCGAGGATCCCCGCGCGCGCGAGCAGCGGCGCGGTTTCGTCGAAGATGCGTCCCTTGGAAAGCGCGATAGTGATGGGAGTCATGATCCAAAGCAAAAGGCCCCTTGCAGAGGGGCCCGAGCTCGCCAGTGAGCGACGGGGAGAATTCTACCTCAGGCTGACCGGATGGATCCGATCGCCCTGCGGGGCATGCCCACCTGGCACGGGCATTCCCGGGCGCTAGTTCTTCGCCGGCGCCGGCGCGGGCTCGGCGGCCGTGCCATGCGGCGCGCCGTGCGCGGTGAGGATGATTTCGACGCGACGGTTACGCCGGCGATTGGGCGCGCTGTCGTTGGGGGCGACGGGACGGTACTCGCCGTAGCCG
>JAOUFA010000583.1 GCA_029858545.1 Betaproteobacteria bacterium | reverse complement strand
GCCCGAACAACCCGATGCTGGCCGCCGGCCTGCTGGCGGTGGCGAAGGCGGGTGGCGTGGCGGTGCCGACCATGCCGCTGTTGCGCGCGCGCGAGCTCACCGAAGTCATCAACAAGGCGGCGATCAGTCATGCGCTGTGCGACAAGCGGCTCGAAGATGAATTCCGCGCCGCACTGCCCGCCTGCCCGACGCTCAAAGCAATCAAGTACTGGTATCAGGACGCGCCCGATTCGCTCGATGCGCTTGCCGCACGCAGCCCGGAGCACTTCCGAACCATCGATACGGCGGCGGACGATATCGCATTGATCGCGTTTACCTCCGGCACCACCGGAAAGCCGAAGGGCGCGATGCATTCCCATCGTGACCTGATCGCAACGAGCGACTGTTTCCCGCGTTCCTGCGTCGGGCTGCGCGCCGACGATGTCGTCTGCGGAACTCCGCCGCTTGCTTTCACATTCGGTCTGGGCGGCGAGCTGCTCTTTCCGTTGCGGGTCGGCGCCTCGGCAGTGCTGGTCGAAAGACTGACCCCTGAAACATTGCTTCAGACCATTGCCCAATTTCGCGCGACGGTGTGTTATACCGCGCCCACCATGTATCGCGCGCTCGTGCCGATCGCGGGGCAGTTCGATCTGTCGAGCCTGCGCGCCTGCGTTTCGGCGGGCGAGGCGCTTCCCGACGCGACGCGCCAGGCTTTCAAGCAGGCGACCGGTATCGAGATCATCGATGGAATCGGTTCGACCGAGATGGGACATATCTTCATCTCGCACACCCCGGAGCGGGTGCGCCGTGGGGCGACCGGCTACGCGATCCCCGGCTATCGCGCCACGGTGCTCGACGAGACGGGCCGTCCTTGTGCGCCGGGAAAGGTCGGGCGTCTCGCGGTGCGGGGTCCGACCGGCTGTCGTTACCTCGCTGACGCGCGCCAGCGCGAATACGTCAAGGACGGCTGGAACGTCACGGGCGATGCGTACTCGATGGACGCCGACGGCTATTTCTTCTATCACGCGCGCAGCGACGACCTGATCGTCTCGGCGGGCTACAACATTGCGGCCCCCGAAGTCGAGGAGGCGTTGCTCGAACACGCGTCGGTGGCCGAATGCGCGGTGATCGGCTGGCCCGACGAGGAGCGGGGCATGATCGTCAAGGCTTTCGTGGTGCTCAAACCAGGGGTGCCGCGTGGCGATGCGACCATTGTCGAGTTGCAGAAGCACGTAAAAGACAGCATTGCGCCGTACAAGTATCCCCGTGCGATCGAGTTTCTCGATGCGCTGCCGCGCACCGAGACCGGCAAACTGCAGCGTTTCAGACTGAGAAAGGCTCCCTGATGAAATTTCTCCAACCGCCCGGCTGGGCGCGTCCGAAGGGCTATTCCAACGGCATCGCGGTGAAGGGCGGAAGCACGGTCTACATCGCGGGCCAGGTCGGTTGGGACAGAGAATGTCGGTTCGCAAGTGCCGATTTCGCGTCGCAGTTTCGTCAGGCGCTTGTCAACATTCTCGCTGTGCTGACAGAAGCGGGCGGCGGGCCGCAGCACATCGTTCGTCTGACCTGGTACGTCGTCGACTGCGAGGAATACCGCGCCGCGCTGAGCCAGGTCGGCGGGGCATACCGCGAAGTGATGGGCAGACACTACCCGACGATGTCGGTGGTACAGGTCGCCGGTCTGGTCGAGCCGGGCGCGCGGCTGGAAATTGAAGCCACCGCGGTTGTACCCGCCTGAACAGACGGAGTTGCGACGATGAAAGTCTCCATCATCGGTGGAGGACCCGGCGGGCTGTACTTCGCTTTGTTGGCGAAGAAGGCCTGGCGCGACTGGGAGATCGAAGTGATCGAGCGCAACCGCGCGAACGACACCTTCGGCTTCGGCGTGGTGTTCTCCGATCAGACCCTCGACACCTTCAAGAGCTACGACCGGCCCTCATACGAGGCGATTCGCCGCGCTTTCGCGTACTGGGACGGCATAGACGTGCACTACCGCGGCTCGGCGATGCGCATCGCCGGCAACGGCTTTTGCGGCTGCTCGCGCGTCGCGTTGTTGCGTCTGCTGCACGAGCGCTGCCGCGCACTCGGCGTGAAGCTGGT
>JAOUFA010000187.1 GCA_029858545.1 Betaproteobacteria bacterium | reverse complement strand
GTCGCGACCGCGGCAGCGCCGGGCGAATCGCCCGCCGGCGAATCGTCCGGGTCCTGCGCGGGCGCCGCGCCGCCCGACCTGCCGCCGATGGCATTGCCGGGCCTTGCGTCGGCGTCGGCGTCGGCGCCCGGCATCGGCCTCACCGGCGCGTCGCCGGTCACGGCGGAAGCGACCGACGATTCGCACGCGACCCGTCCAGCTGCGGCATTTCCGGCAAGCGGCATCGATACGCTGCCGCGCGGCGCACCGCCGGCGGGGCGCGGTGCCGTGCCGGCGGTGCGCGATCGGTCCGCCGAGGGCGACGCGCGTGCGCCGGCCGGCGCACTCGCCGCCGCCGAAGCGCGCGCACTGCCCGGGTTGCACGCGGCGCTCGTGCACGGCCCCGAGTCCGGCGAGTCGGCACCGCCGCAACCGGGATCGGCCGGCGCGGGGCTCGCGCAGATCGCGCCGCAGCCCCTTCCGCAGGCGGCCCCCAACACCGCCACAACCCCGGCGCGCTACGCGATCGCCGCGCCGCTCGACACGCCGGCGTGGCGCGAATCCTTCGTCTCTCAGGTCGGGCTCGCCTTGTCGCAGGGCGTGCAGTCGGCCGAGATCCGCATCCATCCGGCGGAACTGGGTCCGGTTTCGGTTCGCATCCAGATTACCGACGGCCAGGCGAGCGTCGCGTTCGTCGCGGCGGCCGAGGAGACGCGCGCCGCGATCGAGCGGGCGCTTCCCGAGCTGCGCGAACAATTCTCCGAAATCGACGTCCGGCTCGGCGATGCGTCGGTCGGCGCGGGCTTTGCGGGCCGCAGCGACGCACGCGAAGCGCGCGCGCACCCCGCCCTCCCCGGCATTGCCGCCCCCGGCGACGAACTCGCCACGACACACGGCGCGCCGGCCGCGCGTTCCGAACGGCTCATCGACGTCTACGCATGACTGCGCGAGGCGGCGGATTTGCGCACGAAATACCGCTTTATTCGCCGCCCGCCCCGAGCCGACCGGCCCGCATAATTGCCCGCGTACCCTGAATTCATGTGCCCACGAAAGCCGACATGTCCGCCGCCACCGCAAAGTCCGAGACCCCCGCCGCGCCCGCCTCGGGGGGCAAACGCCGCATCCTGCTGATCGTCGGCGGGATCGCCGCACTCGCCGCCGGTGCCGGCGCGGGCTGGTTCTTCGCACCGCGCCACGCGGCCGAAGCCGGCGACGCCAAACAACCGGCCAAGACCGCGCCGGCGAAGAAAGTTCCCACGACCTTCGTGCCGCTCGAACTGTTCACCGTCAACATCGCCGACCGCGAGCACTATCTGCAAATCGGCCTGACCTACGAAGTGGCCGGCGACGATCTGGTCGATGCGATCAAACAGAAGATGCCCGTTTTGCGCAGCCGCATCCTGCTGCTGCTGTCGAACAAGACCTTCGACGACCTGTCCTCCGCGAAGGGCAAGGAAACGCTCGCCGCGGAACTGGTGAAGCAGGCGATCGAGGCCGCCGGCCTCCCGGGCGGCGTCGAAGCGGTGCATTTTTCCGCCTTCGTGATCCAGTAGCCGGGCAGCCCGCCGCGGAACGGCGCGATGTCGAACGAAATTCTCTCCCAGGACGAGGTCGATGCCCTGCTCAAGGGCGTGACCGGCGAGCAGGACGCCCCGGCCGAATCGGCACCCGCCGACGGCGTGCGCCCGTACAACCTGGCGCGCCAGGAGCGCATCGTGCGCGGGCGCATGCCCACGCTCGAAATCGTCAACGACCGGTTCGCGCGGCTGCTGCGCATCGGACTGTTCAATTTCATGCGCCGCAGCCCGGAAATCTCCGTCGGCACGGTCAAGGTCACCAAGTACAGCGAGTTTCTGCGCAACATGATGGTGCCGACCAATCTGAACATCATGCAGGTGCGCCCGCTGCGCGGCAACTCGCTCTTCGTGTTCGAGCCCAACCTCGTGTTCGCGGTGGTCGATACGATGTTCGGCGGCAGCGGGGCGCTGCACACGCGCGTCGAGGGTCGCGATTTCACCGCCACCGAGCAGCGCATCATCCAGCGCATGCTCTCGGTGGTGAGCGAGGAGTACCAGAAATCCTGGGCGCCGGTGTACGCGCTGCAATTCGAATTCCTGCGCTCCGAGATGCACACCCAGTTCGCCAACATCGCCACGCCGAGCGAGATCGTGGTCGCGACCTCGTTCAGCATCGAACTGGGCAACAACATCGGCGGCGACATCCACATCTGCATTCCGTACGCGACGATCGAGCCGATCCGCGACATCCTGTACAGCCCGATGCAGGGCGACAACACCGAGCCCGATCGGCGCTGGATGCGCATGCTCGCCAAGCAGGTGCAGATTGCCGAAGTCG
Organism: Betaproteobacteria bacterium; assembly: GCA_029858545.1. Classification (GTDB taxonomy): domain Bacteria; phylum Pseudomonadota; class Gammaproteobacteria; order Burkholderiales; family SG8-39; genus JAOUFA01. The sequence continues at coordinate 4,733 of JAOUFA010000187.1, read as the reverse complement.
ACCTGCGCGCGACGCTCGCCGAGATTCCGGCCACCGTCGGGCAATTGCTGAGCATGAAGCCGGGCGACGTGATCGGCATCGATCTCGACGAACATGTCGTCGCCGATGTCGACGGCGTGCCCATTTTCGAGTGCCGCTACGGCACCCTGAACGGCCAGTACGCGCTGCAGGTCGACAGGGTGCTCGCCATCCCGCAGAAAGAGAATTCCCTAGGAGACTGACATGAGCACCGAATCGGCATCCCTCGCGAACGACGAATGGGCCGGCGCGCTCGCCGAACAGGGCGCGGCAGCGGCGCGCCCGAGCGCCCCGCGCGGCGCGCCGCAGGCGCCCGCGCCCGCGCCCGCGGCGGCGCAGATATTCCAGAAGCTTGCCGGCAGCCCCGCCGCCACCGGCGCCTCGGGCGCCACGCAGGACATCGACATGATCCTCGACATCCCGGTGCAGCTCACCGTCGAGCTGGGGCGCACGCGCGTGCCGATCAAGCAGATCCTGCAGCTCGCGCAGGGCTCGGTGGTCGAACTCGACGGTCTTGCCGGGGAGCCGATGGACGTGCTGGTCAACGGCTGCCTCATCGCGCAAGGCGAGGTGGTGGTGGTGAACGACAAGTTCGGCATCCGGCTCACCGATATCGTCACGCCCTCGGAGCGGCTGCGACGCCTGAATTCGCGATGATCGCAAACCTCCTTTCTGGCCGCCTCGCCGCGGGTCTGCTCGCGGTCGGTGCCGGCGCGGCGCACGCCGCGGACCCGCTTCCGTCGGCGGGCTCGAGCATTCTGCAATCGCTCCTCGGGCTCGCGCTCGTTCTCGCGCTGATCGGCGCCGCCGCCTGGCTGCTGCGTCGACTCGCGGGACCGCTGCACGGCGGCAGCGGACCGTTGCGCATGGTGGCGAGCAATTCGCTCGGACCGCGCGAGCGCGTCGTCGTCGTCGAATTCGCCGGCCAGTGGCTGGTGCTCGGCGTCACGGCGCAAAACGTCACGCCGCTGCACGTCATGCCACGGGGCGAATTGCCGCCCCCGGGGTCGGCACAACCCTCGGGCTTCGCGGCGCTGCTCGATCGCGCGCGCAATCGTCATGCGCCGCGCTGATCGCACGACGGCGTTGCTGCGCTCGCTCGGCGTCATGCTGCTGCTCGGCGCACCGCCGCTCGGCGCGCTCGCCCAGGGCCTGTCGGTCACCAGCACTCCGGCCGCCGGCGGCGCGCAGGTCTACTCGGTGCCGGTGCAGACCCTGCTCGCGCTCACCGCGCTCAGCTTCCTGCCCGCGGCGCTGCTGCTGATGACCGGCTTCACGCGCATCGTCATCGTGCTCTCGCTGCTGCGCCACGCGCTCGGCACCCAGACTTCGCCGCCCAACCAGGTGCTGGTCGGCCTGGCGCTGTTTCTCACGCTGTTCGTGATGAGCCCGGTGCTCGACCGTCTCTACACCGAGGCCTACCTGCCGCTCTCGGAACAGAAGATCTCCCTCCAGACCGCGCTCGAGCGTGCGACCCCGCCGCTGCGCGGCTTCATGCTGAAGCAGACGCGCGAGCAGGACCTGGCGCTGTTCATGAAACTGGCGAAACATCCGCCCGTCGCATCGCCCGAAGAACTGCCTCTCAAGGTGGTGGTGCCGGCCTTCGTCACGAGCGAATTGAAAACCGCCTTCCAGATCGGCTTTCTCGTCTTCATCCCGTTTCTCATCATCGACATGGTGGTGGCGAGCGTGCTGATGTCGATGGGCATGATGATGCTCTCGCCGGTGCTGATTTCCCTGCCCTTCAAGCTGATGCTGTTCGTGCTGGTCGACGGCTGGAACCTCCTGCTCGGTTCACTCGTTGCGAGTTTCGGAACGTGAACGCGCAGGAAGCCATCACCATCGGCCAGGAGGCGCTCTACCTCACCGCGCTCATCGCCGCGCCGGCGCTGCTCGCCGCGCTCGTCGCGGGCCTCGCGGTGAGCGTGCTGCAGGCGGCGACGCAGATCAACGAAATGACGCTCTCTTTCATTCCCAAGCTGATCGCGATCTTTGCCACCCTGGTGATCGCCGGCCCGTGGATGCTGGCCCAGATCTCCGAATACACGCTGCGCATCTTCGCGCGCATCGCGACTTTCGGCGCCTGAGCCGCGCGCCCCATGCTCTCGGCGAGCAGCGCGCAGATCGAACTCTGGATCGCGGCCTTTCTGTGGCCGCTGCTGCGCATTCTCGCGCTCTTTTCGAGCGCTCCGGTGCTCTCCGACCGGTCGGTGCCGCGCCGCGTGCGGGTCGGCCTCGCGCTGCTGGTCACCGTGCTGATCGCGCCGACCCTGCCCGCGCCGGCGCCGCTCGCGCTCTTCTCGGGCGCCGCGCTGCTGCTGGTCGCGCAACAACTGCTGGTGGGCCTTGCGATCGGCTTCTCGGTGCGCATCGCCTTTTCCGCGGTCGAACTCGCCGGCGACCAGATCGGCCTGCAGATGGGCCTTTCGTACGCCACCTTCTTCGATCCGCAGACGAGCAGCCAGACACCGATCGTCGGCAGCCTGCTCAGCCTGCTCGCGACGCTGGTCTTCCTCGCGATCGACGGTCCGGCGCTGCTGCTGCTCGCGATCGCCGAGAGCTTCACGATCGCGCCGATCGGCGGCACGTTCGCCGCGTGGCTGAACTGGGGCATGCTCGCGCAACTCGGCGCGCAGATCTTCAGCCTCGGCCTGCAACTCGCGCTGCCGGTGCTCGCGACGCTGCTCGCCTGCAACCTGGCGCTCGGCGTGATGGCGCGCGCCGCGCCGCAATTGAACCTGTTCAGCGTCGGTTTCCCGATCACGCTGCTTGCGGGACTGGTGCTGCTCGCCTTGATGGTCGGCTACCTGGGCGGACCGCTCGAGGCCGCCGTGCGCAGCGGCCTGCGAATGTGGCTGTAACCGGGAAAACGGTACGCGCCAAAGCGGCGCGTCAGAAAGCGTGGGTCGGCGCGCCGTCGACGGCATTTTGCGCGCCGCGCATCGGGACCGGACGCGGCACGCGGATCTCGAACACGACACCGTTGCCGGGGCTGCTCTCGCAGGTAATGCTGCCGCCGAGCTTCTGGGTGACGATGTTGTAGACGATATGCAATCCCAGCCCGCTGCCGCCCTGGCCGCGCTTGGTGGTGTAGAAAGGTTCGAAGACATGCGGCAGATGCTCCGCGGCGATCCCGCGGCCGTCATCGGCATAGGTCAGCAGCAGTTCCTGCGACAGCTCGCCGACGCGGATGGTCACGTGTCCCGCATCGACGCCGTCGAAGCCGTGCAACAGGGAGTTGAGCAGCAGGTTGGTGACGATTTGCGAGAATGACCCGGGATAGCCATCGAGTTCCAGTTCGGGCGGACACTCGAGGCTGACGCTGTGCCGGGTACGGTTGATTTGCGGACTCAGACTGAGGAGCACTTCTCCGAGGTAATCCTTGAGCTTGAAGCGGCGCCGGTGCTCGCCGGTCTGATCGACGGCGACCTGCTTGAAACTGCGTATCAGTTCGGCGGCGCGCTTGAGGTTGGAGAGCACCATCTCGGAGGACTCGGCCGCGGTGCCCAGGAAACCCTCCATATCGGCGCGCGACAGCGCGCCCGTTCGGAAGCGCTCACCGAGGTGACGCACTTTCAGTTCCAGGTGCGAGGCCGCGGTCACGCCGATGCCCAACGGCGTGTTGATCTCGTGCGCAACGCCCGCGACCAGCCCGCCCAAGGCGGCCATCTTCTCGGACTGGACAAGCTGCGTTCGCGCCTGGCGCAGGCGCTCGAGCGAATCCGTCAGCTCGGCGTTTGCCGCCTGCAGCTCGGCGGTGCGTGCCTTCACCCGATCTTCCAGTTCGGAATTGAGCAACAACAGCTTCGCCTCCGATTGCTCCAGCGCGAATTCGGCGCGTTTCAGGTCGCTGATGTCCTGCACCGTGCCCACCGAACGCAGCGGCTTGCCGGAGGCGTCGAAGTCCGACTCGCAATGTTCGTGCACGTGCTTGATACGTCCGTCCGCCATCAGCAGGCGGTGCGAGATCTCGTACGGCGTTTGCGTCTCGAGCGAGCGCGTGTACGCGGCATTGACGGCGTCCCGGTCCTCGGGGTGTATCGCATTGAGAAACGCTTCGTAGGTGGCGCCGAACTGTCGTTTGTCGATCTCGAACAGGTTGAAGATCTCGTCGGACCAGGTGAGCCGCCCGTCCACCAGATCGAGTTCCCAGCTGCCGATACGCGCGATGCGCTGCGCTTCGTTCAGCCGTGCGACGCTGAGGCGCAACGCCCGCGCGTCGGGGTCCGCTTCCCGATGCCCTCCCCCGGGCGCCACCACGCCGAGGTTCCGATGCGCGAGCAGGGAAAACATCGATTTGTCGTTCATGGGATGTGCCTCGTTATCGCTGCGCCGCGGTCTTCTGGCCGCCCAGCCATTGCTGCGGAAACCCGCCCTTCTCGACCAATGCCCTGAACTGCTCCGCCGGAACCGGCGCACTGAACAGGTAGCCCTGGATCCCCTGGCATCCGAGTCCGCTCACGAAATCGAATTGCGCGCGCGTTTCGACCCCCTCGGCAACCAGTTCCAGCTCCATCGAGTGGGCGAGCGTGATGATCGCGGTGACGATCGCATCGTCGTCCTTGCTGCCGGGCACGCCCTTGACGAACGACTTGTCGATCTTGAGGGTATCGAAAGGCAGGCGGCGCAGATAGTGCATCGACGAGTAGCCGGTGCCGAAGTCGTCGATCGACAGGTGCACGCCCACCTCGTGCAGTTCCTCGAGCAGGCGCGCG
>JAOUFA010000582.1 GCA_029858545.1 Betaproteobacteria bacterium | reverse complement strand
AGAAGGACCGGATCTTCAAGTCGATCTGCATGTTTTTCGACAAGAAGAAGCGCCAATGCACGGTCTATGACGTCCGTCCGGGCGTGTGCCGCGACTACCCGCCCGATACCCCGCGCTGCGGCTACTATGAATTCCTGAAGTTCGAACGCGAGCAGCAGGACGACCCGAAATTCATCGCGACAACCTGAAGGGCAATACCTCAAGGTCTGACCGCAGGGGGAGTGTCGGTTCGTCGGGTGGCTGCAGGAACCGAACCCGCGACCTTCGGTTCGCAAACCTTAGTCTGGTTGGGCTTTCGAACAGTTCGCGCGGCACGCGCAGGGGGTAGACGCAATGATCGCGGGCGGCACCAAACCGGCGCAGTCGCGTGCAGCCTGCCGAGGTCTCGACAGGCTCAAGTGCATCAAAGGACTGGTGCCGGCTGCAGGGATCGAACCCGCGACCTTCGGTTTACAAAACCGCTGCTCTACCAACTGAGCTAAGCCGGCGTTGGCACAACGCTGTCGGACCCGATTCGCTCGGAAACGGCAGCCCGTGGGCTTACTTTACACGTCGCAGCGTCGGCTTGCCCCCCGGGCTGGGCTTGGTGGGCGATTCGTCCGCCGTATTCGACGGCGCGGCATGCGGCACGACCGATGGCACCGGAGCGCGGGAGTCAGTCTCGCCAGCCGCCTGTCCCATGGGTTTCGCCGGTTCGGAATCGAAACTCATGCCCCCCCCTGTCTCCCGCGCATACAGCGCGAAGACACTTGCCACGGGGACCGCAATCTGGCGCGCGAGGCCATTGAAACGCGCCGAGAACTCGATCTGTTCGTCGCCCATTTGCAGCTTGTGCACGGCGAGCGGAGAAATATTGAGCGTGATTTCGCCGTTCTTGACGTGTTCGGTGGGTACCTGTGCGCGCGAGTCGACCCTCACGCCGAGATACGGCGTGTAACCATTGTCGACGCACCACTGATACAGTGCGCGGAGCAGGTAGGGTTTGCTGGGAATCTCTTCCACGAAGCGTCTTCTCCCTGGATCCGGTCCGATAGGGAGGAACCCGGAGGGCTACTTCCGCATTACTTTTTCGGACGAAGTCAGCGCCTCGATGAACGCCGGCCGGGAGAAGATGCGCTCCGCATATTTCATCAGCGGCGCGGCCTGCTTGCCGAGCTTGATGCCGTATAACTCCAGGCGCCAGAGCAGCGGCGCGATCGCGACGTCAGCCATCGAAAATTCCTCGCCCATCATATACTTGGTGCGCGTGAAGATCGGCGTCAGTTCGACCAGACGATCGGCAATTGCGGTACGCGCCTTTTCGACCTGCTTGTCCCTACCCGACTCGATGGCATCGACATGCGAGAACAGCTCGACTTCCATGTTGAAAAGCATCAGCCTGGCACGGGCGCGCATCAGCGGATCGGGCGGCATGAGCTGCGGATGCGGAAAACGTTCGTCGATGTACTCATTGATGATGTTCGACTCATAGAGCACCAGGTCACGCTCGACCAGCACCGGGAGGCGGTTGTACGGGTTCATCACCGCGATGTCCTCGGGCTTGTTGTACATGTCGACATCGATCACCTGGAAGTCCATGCCCTTCTCGTAGAGCACGAAACGGCAGCGGTGGCTGAAGGGGCAGGTGGTCCCCGAATACAGTTGCATCATGTGGCGTTCCCTCTATTGCTTCCGACTGGAGCAAATGGGCCGGACGGTTGCACCGTCCGACCCGCTTGTGGCGCGCATTTCTCGCTGCGCGCGCATGGATGTGCGACGCGACTCACCCCTCGCTATTTCACGTCCTTCCAGTATTCGCGTTTCAACGCATAGGCGAAGATAAACAGCAGGCCGAGCGCAAACAGCACCCAGATGCCGATCGTCTTGCGCGACTGTGCCGTCGGCTCTCCCATCCAAACGAGAAAATTGACCAGGTCGCGCACCGTGCGATCGAAAGCGACTTCGGACTGCGTACCGTCCGTGACCCTCGTCCACTTGTACTCAACCGATGAATAACCCGATTTGTTTTGCGCATGGACGATCTCCAGGACGCGCTCGCCCTGCAATGGCCAGAGCGCGTGGGGCATCCCGACATTCGGGAAGATC
>JAOUFA010000147.1 GCA_029858545.1 Betaproteobacteria bacterium | reverse complement strand
AAGACCCAGGTCGAGGAAATCGCGAAGGCGAAGATGCCGGATTTGAACGCGGCGTCGGTCGAGGCGGCGATGCGCACGGTGGCGGGCAGCGCGCGCTCGATGGGCATTATCGTGGAGGGAATGTAAATGGCGGCGATTTCCAAGCGTAGGAAGGCCTACGCCGGCAAGGTCGACACGGCCAAACTCTATCCGGTTGGCGACGCGATGAAACTCGTGAAGGAGACGGCGACCGCGAAATTCGACGAATCGGTTGATGTAGCGGTCAATCTGGGAATCGACGCGAAGAAATCCGACCAGTCGGTGCGCGGTTCGGTGGTGCTGCCCGCGGGTACCGGCAAGACCGTCCGCGTGGCGGTGTTCGCGCAGGGCGACAAGGCGCTCGCGGCCAAGGCGGCGGGTGCCGATATCGTCGGCTTCGACGATCTCGCTGAAACGATCAAGGGCGGCAAGATGGATTTCGACGTCGTGATCGCGGAACCGGCGGCAATGCGCGTGGTCGGCCAGCTTGGCCAGATTCTCGGCCCGCGTGGATTGATGCCGAATCCGAAGGTCGGAACGGTCACGCCGGATGTCGCCGGGGCGGTGAAGAACGCCAAGGCCGGACAGGTGCAGTTCCGTGCCGACAAGGCGGGCGTGGTCCAGTGCAGGATCGGACGCGCCTCGTTCACCACCGACCAGTTGCGTGACAACCTCGCCGCGCTGGTCGATGCGCTGAACCGCGCCAAACCGGCGGGCAGCAAGGGGATCTATCTGCGGAAGCTCTCGGTATCGAGCACGATGGGCGCGGGCGTGAAGGTGGACCCGGGATCGCTCGGCGTGCAGGCGCCGGCAGCTTAAAAAAGGATAGTGGGTTTGGTAGGACTTTGGGCGGTTGCTTTTTGCGAAGGTGACTTCGCAGGGTGTGACTGCTGTCAAAGACCGTAGGGGCCGGGGCGCGAGCCCGGGCTTAAACGTTCAGTCGTCGCCCTACGCAGACGGTGTACCCGAAGCAGGAATGACGGTGCAGGTTCCTGACTCAAGGTCGCCAGTGTGGATTCCGCGCGATTCGTCGCAACGAGTCCGGGGTGGGTGCCCCGCAAGGGGTGCCCGTGTGATCAACGCAAGGAGGTAGAACCTTGGGTCTTAGTCTGGAGCAAAAGCAAGCGGTCGTGTCGGAAGTATCCGCGAAGCTGGCGAACGCTCAGGCGTTGCTGGTCGCGGAATATCGCGGCATCGGCGTCGAGAAAGTCACCCAGTTGCGTGCCAGTGCGAGGAAGTCCGGACTCTATTTGCGCGTGCTGAAGAACAGCCTCGCGCGGCGCGCCGTGCAGGGTACGCCGTTCGAGAAGCTGGCCGATCAAATGACCGGTCCGCTGATGTACGGCATCGCGCAGGATCCGGTCGCCGGCGCAAAGGTGATGTCCGACTTCGCCAAGGATAACGAGCTCTTCGTGATCAAGGCAGGCGCGATGGAAAACGCCGTGATGTCCGCCAAGGACGTCAAGGCGCTCGCCACGCTGCCGAGCCGCGATGAGCTGCTGGCGATGCTGATGGGCACGATGCTGGCGCCGGTCGCAAAACTGGTCCGCACCATGAACGAGGTGCCGGGCAGGTTTGTGCGCACGGTGGCCGCAGTACGCGATCAAAGGGAAAAGGCCGCAGCCTGATCCCCATACGGCTAAATCGGGAACCTAACTTTTTTGGAGTTTAAGATGGAACGAGCACAAATTCTGGAAGCGATTTCGAAACTGACGGTCATCGAGCTCTCGCAGCTCATCAAGGACATGGAAGAGAAATTCGGCGTGTCGGCCGCAGCGGCAGTCGCGGCAGCGGCGCCGGCGGCGGCGGGCGCCGCTGCCGTGGCCGAAGAGAAGACCGAGTTCACCGTGATGCTGCTCGCCGCGGGCGAGAACAAGGTGAACGTCATCAAGGCAGTGCGCGAAGTCACGAGCCTGGGCTTGAAGGAAGCGAAGGATCTCGTCGACGGAGCGCCGAAAGCGGTGAAGGAAGGTGTCGCCAAGGCGGAAGCCGATACCGTCGCGAAGAAACTGAGCGACGCGGGCGCCAAGGTCGAAATCAAGTAACGAGGCATAGCGAGGCGGCGCGCGGAAGATTCTTCCGCGCGCCGTCCGTCAACCGATATTGACCATTTTCGAGTGCAAAGCCAAATCGCGACGACCGCCATCCTGGGCTCGTTGCCATTTCGCTTTGCCCTTGCCGAAGGGCCGGGGGATCGTCCGTCCACGATCCCGAGTCATGTCACTAGCCTGGAGCATCCATGAGCTATTCCCTCACAGAACGTAAACGCATCCGCAAGAGTTTTGCCAAACGCGCCAGCGTCCTGAACGTGCCGTTTCTGATCGCGACGCAAATCGATTCGTTCGCCGCGTTTCTGCAGGCGAGCACGGCGCCCGAGACCAGGAAGAACGAAGGTTTGCAGGCGGCGTTTACGTCGATCTTCCCGATCATTTCCCATTCCGGCAACGCGCGGCTCGAGTTCGTGAGTTTCGCACTCGGCGAACCGCCCTTCGACGTCAAGGAATGCCAGCAGCGCGGCCTGACCTTCGCGAGCCCGCTGCGTGCCAGGGTGCGCCTCGTGCTGCTGGACAAGGACGCCCCCAGGCCGACCACCAAGGAAGTGAAGGAGCAGGAAGTGTACATGGGCGAGATTCCGCTCATGACCACCACCGGCTCGTTCGTCGTGAACGGCACCGAACGCGTCATTGTCAGCCAGCTGCACCGCTCGCCGGGCGTGTTCTTCGAACACGATCGCGGCAAGACGCACAGCTCAGGCAAGCTGCTGTTCTCGGCGCGCATCATCCCGTACCGCGGCTCGTGGCTCGATTTCGAATTCGATCCCAAGGATCTGGTGTTTTTCCGGGTCGACCGTCGCCGCAAGATGCCGGTCACGATCCTGCTGAAGGCGCTTGGTCACACGCCCGCGCAGATCCTGAAGGAATTCTTCCTGTTCGACACGTTTCACATCGAACCCAACCACGTCGAATTCGAGGTGGTGCCCGAACGCCTGCGCGGCGAGATGGCGCGCTTTGACATTCTCGACAAGTCGGGCAAGGTGATCGTCGCCAAGGACAAGCGCGTCACGGTCAAGCATACGCGCGACATGGAAGCCGCGGGCATCAAGAAGATCCATGCGCCCGACGAATATCTCCTTGGGCGCACGCTGGGGCACGACGTGGTGGTCGCCGATACCGGCGAAGTCGTCGCCAACGCCAACGACGAGATCACCGAGACACTACTCGCCAAGCTGCGCGAAGCGAAGATTGCCTCGATCAAGACCCTGTTCGTCAACGACCTGGACCAGGGCGGTTACATATCGCAGACGCTGCGCAGCGACGAAGTTCCCGACATGAACGCGGCGCGCGTCGCGATCTACCGCATGATGCGTCCGGGCGAGCCGCCTACACCGGATGCGGTCGAGTCGCTGTTCAATGGGCTGTTCTTCTCCGAGGAGCGCTACGACCTCTCGGCGGTCGGGCGCATGAAATTCAACCGCCGCATCGGCGTCGCGAGTGAAACCAGCTGGCAGGTCTCGCTGCGCGGGATCGCTCTCGGCAAGGAAGCCGAGCAGGAGGTTCACGCCTATTTCGGCAATGTTCCCGAGCTGTCGCTCGACAAGGTGGCGCTGGAAGGCGTGTCGACCGAGGCCGAGGCGCAGGCCCGCGTCGACAAGATGTACCAGGACCTGAAGGGCAAGGGTATCGATCGCCAGAAGCTCGAGGCGAAGGTCGAGCAGCGGTTGACGCTCTCGCCGCGAGACATTGTCGAAGTGATCCGCATCCTGGTCGAACTGCGGAACGGTCGCGGCGAGATCGACGATATCGATCACCTCGGCAACCGGCGCGTGCGTTCGGTCGGCGAACTCGCCGAGAACCAGTTCCGCGCCGGCCTGGTGCGCGTGGAGCGCGCGGTGCGCGAGCGCCTGTCGCAGGCCGAAGCCGACAACCTGATGCCGCATGATCTGATCAATGCCAAACCGATATCCGCCGCGATCAAGGAATTCTTCGGTTCATCGCAGCTGTCACAGTTCATGGACCAGACCAACCCTCTTTCCGAGATCACGCACAAGCGGCGTGTCTCCGCGCTCGGGCCGGGTGGCCTGACGCGCGAGCGCGCGGGCTTCGAGGTGCGCGACGTGCATCCGACGCACTACGGGCGCGTGTGTCCGATCGAGACCCCGGAGGGCCCGAATATCGGACTGATCAACTCGCTTGCGCTGTTCGCCCGCACCAATCGTTACGGATTCCTCGAGACGCCGTACCGCAAGGTGAGGGACAGCAAGGTCACCAACGAAATCGAGTATCTGTCGGCGATCGAAGAGGGGCGCTATGTCATCGCGCAGGCCAATGCGCAGGTCGACAAGACCGGCAAGCTCATCGACACGCTGGTCTCGTGCCGTTTCAAGAGCGAATTCGAACTGAAATCGCCCGAGGAGGTGCAGTACATGGACGTGGCGCCGTCGCAGATCGTGTCGGTCGCGGCTTCGCTGATCCCCTTCCTTGAACACGACGACGCCAACCGCGCGCTGATGGGTTCGAACATGCAGCGTCAGGCGGTGCCCTGCCTGCGTCCGGAAAAGCCGCTCGTCGGCACCGGCGTCGAGCGCACTGCGGCGGTCGATTCCGGTATTTGCGTGATCGCGCTGCGCGGTGGAATCGTCGATTACGTCGATGCCACACGCATCGTGGTGCGCGTGAACGACGAGGAGACGGTCTCCGGTGAAGTCGGCGTGGACATCTACAAACTGACCAAGTACACGCGCTCCAACCAGAATACCAACATCAATCAGCGGCCGATCGTCAAACCCGGTGAGCGTATCGCCAGGGCCGACGTCATCGCCGACGGCGCGTCGACCGATCTGGGGGAACTCGCGCTCGGCCAGAACATGCTGGTCGCGTTCATGCCGTGGAACGGCTACAACTTCGAGGACTCGATTCTCATCTCCGAGCGCGTGGTGGGCGAGGACCGCTTTACGTCGATCCACATCGAGGAACTCACGGTGGTGGCGCGCGACACCAAGCTCGGGCCCGAGGAGATCACGCGCGATATCTCGAATCTCTCCGAGGTGCAGCTCTCGCGTCTGGACGAGTCCGGCATCGTATATATCGGCGCCGAGGTCGAAGCGGGCGATGTGTTGGTCGGCAAGGTCACGCCCAAGGGCGAGACCCAGCTCACGCCGGAGGAAAAGCTGCTGCGCGCGATCTTCGGCGAGAAGGCGAGCGACGTGAAGGACACCTCGCTGCGCGTGCCATCGGGAATCTCGGGCTGCGTGATCGACGTGCAGGTGTTCACGCGCGAAGGCATCGAGCGCGACATGAGAAGCCAGTCGATCATCGACGACGAGTTGAAGCACTACAAGACCGACCTCGCCGACCAGATGCGCATCGTCGAGTCGGATACCTTCGAGCGCCTCGAGCGCCTGCTCAACGGCAAGATCGCCAACGGCGGGCCGAAGAAACTCGCCAAGGGCACCAAGATCGCGAAGAGCTATCTCGAGACGATCGAGCGCCACGACTGGTTCGACATCCGCCTGGCGAGTGAAGAAGCCGCCGCGCAGCTGGAGGGCCTCAAGGACTCGCTCGCGCAAAAGCGCGTCGAACTCGACGCGATGTTCGAGGCCAAGAGGAAGAAACTTACGCAGGGCGATGAATTGCCGCCGGGCGTGCTGAAGATGGTGAAGGTCTATGTCGCGGTGAAACGGCGCCTCCAGCCCGGCGACAAGATGGCCGGCCGGCACGGCAACAAGGGCGTAATCTCGAAGATCGTTCCGGTGGAGGACATGCCGCATATGGCCGATGGCACGCCGGTCGACATCGTGCTCAATCCGCTTGGCGTGCCCTCGCGCATGAACGTTGGACAGATCCTCGAGACCCACCTGGGCTGGGCGGCAAAGGGCTTGGGTCTCAAGCTCGGCGCAATGCTCAAGGCGCAGGCCGCGATTGGCGAGATCCGCGAGCAGCTCGGCAGGATCTACAACGCGAGCGGCAAACCGGAGGACATCGACAAGCTCTCCGACGAGGAGGTGTTGCAGCTCACGGCCAATTTGCGCGCCGGAGTTCCGTTCGCCACGCCGGTGTTCGACGGCGCCTCGGAGGCTGAAATCGACGCGATGCTGGAACTTGCGGAATTGCCGCGCACCGGACAGGTGACGCTGCACGACGGGCGCACCGGCGAGGCGTTCGATCGCTCGGTGACGGTTGGCTACATGCACGTACTCAAACTCCATCACCTGGTGGACGACAAGATGCACGCGCGCTCGACCGGACCGTATTCGCTCGTCACCCAGCAGCCCCTCGGCGGAAAGGCGCAGTTCGGCGGACAGCGTTTCGGCGAGATGGAGGTCTGGGCGCTCGAAGCCTACGGCGCCGCGTACACCCTGCAGGAGATGCTTACCGTGAAGTCCGATGACATCAACGGACGCACCAAGGTGTACGAAAGCATCGTCAAGGGCGAACACAAGATCGAGGCCGGCATGCCGGAGTCGTTCAACGTGCTGGTGAAGGAAATCCGCTCGCTCGGTATCGATATAGATCTTGAGCGGCACTGAAGACCCGGCGGTGGCGAAGGTCGCTGCCGCCGAGGCCTGATATTCCCCGCGTCCATGTGGACGCGGGCGTGAGAACCGAACTACCCCCGTGTCCTGTTGGGCGCGGGATACTGGTAAACCGAGGTGACAGATGAAAGCACTTCTCGAACTGTTCAAGCAGGTCCAGCAGCACGAGGATTTCGATGCGATCAAGATCGGACTCGCATCGCCTGAGAAGATCCGTTCGTGGTCGTACGGCGAAGTGAAGAAGCCCGAGACGATCAACTATCGCACTTTCAAGCCGGAGCGCGACGGCTTGTTCTGTGCCAAGATCTTCGGGCCGATCAAGGATTACGAGTGCGTGTGCGGAAAGTACAAGCGCTTGAAGCACCGCGGCGTGATCTGCGAGAAGTGCGGCGTCGAAGTGACCTTCGCCAAGGTACGTCGCGAGAGGATGGGCCACATCGAGCTCGCGAGCCCGGTGGCGCACATCTGGTTCCTGAAGAGCCTGCCGAGCCGTCTTGGTCTGGTGCTGGACATGACCTTGCGCGATATCGAGCGCGTGCTGTACTTCGAGGCCTACGTGGTCACCGACCCGGGCCTCACGCCGCTCAAGCGCGCGCAACTTCTTACCGAGGATGACTATCTCTCCAAGGTCGAGGAGTTCGGCGACGATTTCTCCGCGTCGATGGGCGCCGAGGGGATCCGCGCATTGCTGCGTTCGATCGACATCAATCGCGACATCGAGGGCTTGCGCAAGGACCTCGAAGCCACGTCGTCCGAGGCCAAGATCAAGAAGATCGCCAAGCGACTGAAGGTGCTGGAGGGCTTCCGGAGCTCCAACATCAAGCCCGACTGGATGATCATGGAAGTGCTGCCGGTGCTGCCGCCCGAATTGCGCCCGCTGGTGCCGCTCGACGGCGGGCGTTTCGCGACCTCCGACCTGAATGATCTCTACCGCCGCGTGATCAACCGCAACAACCGCCTGAAGCGCCTGCTCGAGCTGAAGGCCCCCGAGATCATCGTGCGCAACGAGAAGCGCATGCTGCAGGAGGCGGTGGATTCTCTGCTCGACAACGGCCGGCGCGGCAAGGCGATGACCGGCGCGAACAAGCGTCCGCTCAAATCGCTCGCCGACATGATCAAGGGCAAGGGCGGCCGCTTCCGCCAGAACCTGCTCGGCAAGCGCGTCGACTACTCGGGGCGCTCGGTGATCGTGGTCGGCCCGCAACTGAAGCTGCACCAGTGTGGCCTGCCGAAGAAGATGGCGCTCGAACTCTTCAAGCCGTATATCTTCAACAAGCTCGAACTTCTCGGACTCGCCACCACGATCAAGGCGGCGAAGCGCCTGGTCGAGCAGGAAGTCCCGGAAGTCTGGGATATTCTCGAGGAAGTGATCCGCGAGCACCCGGTGATGCTGAACCGCGCGCCGACGCTGCACCGCCTGGGCATCCAGGCGTTCGAGCCGGTGCTGATCGAGGGCAAAGCGATCCAGCTGCATCCGCTGGTGTGCGCCGCGTTCAACGCGGACTTCGACGGCGACCAGATGGCGGTGCACGTGCCGCTGTCGCTCGAAGCCCAGATGGAATGCCGCACGCTGATGCTGGCTTCCAACAACGTGCTCTCGCCCGCCAACGGCGAGCCGATCATCGTGCCCTCGCAGGACATCGTGCTGGGCCTGTACTTCGCGACGCGTCAGCGCATCAACGCCAAGGGCGAGGGAATGAGCTTCGCCGATCTCGCCGAAGTGTCGCGGGCCTACGAGGGCCGCCAGGTTGATCTGAACGCGCGGATCTGGGTGCGGCTGACCGAGACCGTGGTCGCCGCCGACGGTGCTCGCTCGGATCAGACCAAGCGCTACGAAACGACCGTCGGCCGCGCGCTGCTCTCCGAGATCCTGCCCGCCGGGATCACCTTCGACAACCTGAACAAGGCGCTGAAGAAGAAGGAAATCTCGCGCCTGATCAACATCGCCTTCCGCCGCTGCGGATTGCGCGAGTCGGTGATCTTCGCCGACAAGCTGATGACCGCGGGCTT
>JAOUFA010000146.1 GCA_029858545.1 Betaproteobacteria bacterium | reverse complement strand
GGGGTGCACCACCAGTCCGACCGGCTTGTTGATGACGATCAGATCGCGATCCTCGAACACGATGTCGAGCGGCATGCGTTGCGCGCGAGGCGCCGCCGTGTCGGGCAGCGCGGGCGGCGTGAGCACCACGCGCTCGCCCCCGGTCACCGCGCGGCTCGCGTCGATCTGCGTGCCCGCGATGCGGATATGTCCCGACTTCAGCCAGGCCTGCAAGCGGCTACGCGAATACTGCGGAAAAAGCCGCACGAGCGCCTGATCGAAGCGCAGCCCGCCCAGTGCCCCCGGAACGATCGCCTCCACCGGCGCGACAAACGCCTCCTCCCAGTCGACCTCTTCGTCGCGCGACGGGAGTGCCGCGCGGCGGCGCGTCCCACGCGGACTATAATGCGCGGCCCCGGAACTTTTCCGGGACCCGGGTTTCACTGCGGATTTCGTCTTCATGCGTTCAAGTTTACTGACTCTCGCGCTGTTCGTCGTGCTTCTCTTCGCGACCTCGTGCAGCTCGGACCTTTCCGACGAAACACGCGACTGGTCGGCCGAGAAGCTCTTTCAGGAGGCGAAGGACGCCGCCGAGCTGCAGCAATGGCGCACCGCGATCAAGTACTTCGAAAAGCTCCAGGCACGCTTCCCCTACGGACGGCTCGCGCAGCAGGCGGTGCTCGAAGCCGCCTACGCGAACTGGAAGGACCAGGAGCCCGCGCTCGCCATCGCGACGGTCGACCGCTTCATCAAGGATCATCCCAACCATCCGAACGTGGATTACGCGTATTACCTGAAAGGCCTGATCAATTTCACCGAGGCCGACACCTGGTTCGGCAGCTTCTCGGGGATGGACATGACCGAGCGCGATCCCAAATCGATGCACGAGGCGTTCGACGCCTTCCGCGAGCTGACCACGCGCTATCCCCAGTCGGTGTACGCACAGGAGGCGCTCGAACGCATGCGCTGGCTGGTGAATGCGCTCGCCTCGCACGAGGTGCATGTGGCGCGCTGGTACATGAAGCGCAGCGCCTGGCTCGCGGCGGCGCTGCGCGCGCAACACGCCGTAAAGACCTTCCCGCGCGCGCCCGCCACCGAGGAGGCGCTGTTCATCATGATCCGCGCCTACGACTCGCTCGGCATGAACACGCTGCGCGACGACGCCGACCGGGTAATGCGCAGGAATTTCCCCAAGAGCAAGTACTACGGCGATGCCGAAACCCTCACCAGGGATGTTCCGTGGTGGAGGCTCTGGGATCCGGATTGGTAAGACCCAGCGCGCCGAGAAATTTTCGCGCCTCGTCCAGTTCGCGCGTCAGCCTCATCGGCGGCAGGCTCGCGCGCACCGCCCGCCCATAGGGCTTCGAGAACACGCGCGGATCGCACAGCATCAGCACGCCCCGATCGGCCTCGTCGCGAATCAGGCGCCCCGCGCCCTGCTTGAGTTGCAGCACCGCGTGCGGCAGCTGGATTCCGGTGAACGGATTGCCGCCCGCCGCGCGCATCGCGTCGATGCGTGCGGCGAGCACCGGGTCGTCGGGCGGCGCGAAGGGCAGTTTGTCGATCACCACCAGCGTAAGCGCTTCGCCGCGTACATCGACCCCCTCCCAGAACGACTGGCTGCCGAGCAGCACCGCGTTGCCGAGCGTGCGAAATCGCTCGAGCAGTTCGCTCCTCGATCCCGTGCCCTGGACGAGCAGCGGGTAGTCAACGCCCTCGCGCGCGATTCGCTCGGCGATGAATTCATGCGCGCGGCGCAGCGCGCGCAGGCTGGTGAATAGCAGGAACGCGCGGCCTCCGCTCGCGCGCAGCACCGGCCAGGCGGCATCGATCACCGCGGCGGTATAGGCGGGGTCGTTCGGATCGGCGGGCAGGCCGCGCGGCGCGTAGAAGAGCGCCTGATTCGGATAGTCGAAGGGACTTTCCCAGCGGCGCGCATCGGCGTCGTCCAGTCCCAGCTCGCGCGTGAAGTGATTGAAGTCCTCGCCCACGGCGAGCGTCGCCGAGGTGAAGATCCACGCGCGCGGCATGCTCTCGCGCTGGCGCGTGAACAATTCGGCACTGGAAAGCGGCGTGAGGTGCAGCTGCACCGCGTGCGCGAACACCTCGACCCAGCGCACCGTATTCGGTTCCTGCGCGGTGCCCAGCCGCGCGAGCCGCTCGGCGAGTTCGGCACCGCGACGTGCGCAGGCCTCCAACCCCTCGGACCGCTCGGCTTGCGCGGCGAGCGGCGCGGAGAGCGCGCCGAGCGCGGCATCCAGCGCGTGCAGCGCCTCGGCAAACACCCGCTGCGCGACCACCTCGCGCCAGGCGCGGCGCGCCGGCTCCTCGCCCGCGGCGAGGCGCAGGTCGCGCGCCGCCTTGTCCACACGCAGCGCGAGCCGGTCCAATTCCGGCGAAGCGCCTCCCGCGGCACGCAATTCGAGTCGCACGTCGCGCGCGAGCTCGATCAACTGCGCGCTCGACACCGTCTCGCCGAAGAACATTCGTGCGGTATCGGGCAACTGGTGCGCCTCGTCGAAGATGACGGTGTTGCACGCCGGAAGCAGCTCGGCGATGCCTTCGTCGCGCAACATCACATCGGCGAAAAACAGATGATGGTTGACGACCACGATATCGGCGGCAAGCGCATTCTTGCGCGCGCGCATCACGAAGCACTCGCGATAGTCGGGACATTCCTGGCCGAGACAGTTGTCGCGCGTCGAAGTGGCGTACGACCACACGGACGCGTCCTCGGGAACACCGGCGAGCTCGGCGCGATCGCCGGTCGCGCTCAGCCGTGCAAACTGCCCGATGCGCCGCAACTGCTCGGCCTCGGCGCGACTCGCGAGCCGCGCCTCGCTCGCCGCGCGCGCCACGCGGTACAGGCAGACGTAGTTCGCGCGCCCTTTGAGCAGCGCCGCGCTCGCGCCCGAGCGTAGCGCGTTGCGCACCTCGGGCAGGTCGCGGCCGTAGAGCTGGTCCTGGAGCGTCTTGGTACCGGTCGAGAGAATCACCTTGCCGCCCGAGAGCAGCGCCGGCACGAGGTAGGCGAAGGTCTTGCCCGTGCCGGTGCCCGCTTCGGCAACCAGCACGCGATTGCGCTGGATCGCCTCGAAAATCGCGCTCGCCATCTCGACCTGCTGCGCGCGGTGGCGATAGCCCGCGATGTGCCGGGAAAGGGGCCCGTCCGGGGCGAACGCCTGTGCCACCTGCGGGGCGGCCTGCTCCCGCGCTGCCTTCATCGGCAGCCGGGACGCGTCGTATCGCAAACGAGAGGCATTCTCATTGACTGCCTTCCCGTACTTCCGTACCATGCGCGCTGCGCAAGGCTGTTTTAATCAGAAAGCGTCTGGAGAATCGATAATGAGTCATGGTTTTCGCTGGAGCATCGCATTACTTCCGCTATTCATGCTTCTTTCCCTGGACTCGCGCGCCGCTGAGCCGGTGCTGAATCTCTACTCGTCGCGACACTACCAGACCGACGAGGCTCTTTACACCGAATTCACGCGGCAGACCGGGATCAAGATCCAGCGCATCGAAGCCGGCGAGGACGCCCTGCTCGAACGACTGCGCAACGAAGGCGCGCGCAGCCCCGCGGACGTGCTGATCACGGTCGATGCGGGGCGCCTGTGGCGCGCCCAGCAGATGGATCTGTTGCAGCAGGTCAAGTCGCAGACCCTCGAGGCGCGCATCCCGGCGAGTTTCCGCGAGCCCGGCGGGTATTGGTTCGGCTACTCGCTGCGCGCGCGCGTGATCGCCTACAACAAGGCGAGGGTGAAGCCCGCGGAGGTCGCCAGCTACGCCGCGCTCGCCGAACCGAAGTGGAAGGGCAGGATATGTGTGCGCTCGTCGACCAACCTTTACAACCTCTCGATGATGGCCGCGTTCATCGAACGCCTCGGCGAGGCGAAGGCGGAGGCCTGGGCGAGCGCGGTCAGGACGAACTTCGCGCGCGAACCCAAGGGCGGCGACACGGACCAGATCAAGGGCGTCGCCGCGGGCGAATGCGATGTCGCCCTCGGCAATCACTACTACTACGCGCGGCTCGCGCGCTCGAAGAAGGCGGACGAAAGAACGGCCGCCGACAAGGTCGGCATCGTCTTCCCCGACCGGTCGGGCAGTGGGACTCACGTCAATGTCTCGGGCGCCGCGATACTCAAGCATGCGCCGCACCGCGAGGCGGCGGTCAAATTCCTCGAATACCTGGCGAGCGACAGCGCACAGCGCTATTTCGCAGACGGCAACAACGAATGGCCGGTCGTGGAGAACCTGCGCACGGACAATCCGGTCCTCCTGCAATTCGGCGAATTCAAGTACGACCGCATGAATATCGGCATCCTCGGGCGCAACCAGTCCGCCGCGCAGAAGCTCTTCGATCGAGTCGGCTGGAAGTAAGGATGCGGGGGTGAGCAGCACCCTACCCCCGCGCCCCTCCACCGTCGTGGGGCAAACTCTTCCGCCCTATCGTCCGGTTTGCGTTGATGGTCAGGCTTCGGGTTCGCTGCGGGTGAGGCTGCGCCAGACGAGGGGCAGCGGCAGGAGGCCGATCGCGACGACGATGAGCGAGGGGACCGCGGCCTCGGCGAGCCGTTCGTCCTTGGCGAGGTTGTAGGCCTCGACCGCGAGGGTGTCGAAGCCAAAGGGCCTCAGCGCGAGGGTCGCGGGAAGTTCCTTCATCACATCCACGAACACGAGCAGCCCGGCGGTCACCAGGCTCGCGGCAAGGAGCGGCATATGCACGCGCGCGAGGGTGCCCGCGGGCGAGGCGCCGAGCGAGCGCGCGGCGTCCTCCATGCGCGGCGTGATCTTCGCGAGCCCCGACTCGGTGGCCTGCAGCGCGATCGCGAGAAAGCGCACGAGATAGGCGTACACGAGCGCGACGAGCGTGCCGCTCAGAACCAGTCCCGGCGTCACGCCCAATGCCCGCTCAAGCCAGTCGGCAAGCGCGTGATCGACGCGGGTCAAGGGCACCAGCACGCCGACCGCGATCACCGCGCCCGGAATCGCGTAGCCGAGGGCGGCCACGCGGTTGGCCGCCGCGACCGCGGGGCTGCGCGTGAGCCGCGCGCCGTAGGCCATCACCATCGCGAGGGCGACCGCGACGGCCGCCGTCACGCCCGCGCCGGTGAAGCTGTTGCCGATCAAGACGAAGACGCGCGCGCTCAAATGGATTTCCGCGTCGCCGAGCGCGAGCTTGAGCAGGATCCCCGCCGGCAGCAGGAAACCGAACAGCACGGGCGCACCGCAGGCGCACAGCGCCGCGAGCGCCGCCGCTCCGCGCAGGCGCTGCGGCGGCGTCGCCCGCCGATGCGACACGGCATAGTAGGCTGCCTTGCCCCGGCTCGCGCGCTCCAGCGCGAGCAGCAACGCGACGAAGACCAGCAGACAGCTCGACAACTGCGCCGCGACTACCGGTTCGCCCATGGAAAACCAGGCCTTGAAAATGCCGGTGGTGAATACCTCCAGCGCGAAGTACGACACGGTGCCGAAATCCGCGAGCGTCTCCATCAGCGCGAGCGCCGCGCCCGCGGCGATCGCCGGCCGCGCGAGCGGCAGCGCGACGCGGAAAAATCTCGCCCATGCCGAATAGCCCGCGAGGCGTCCCGCCTCGATCGCGCTGCGCGAGAGATCGAGAAACGCGGTGCGCGCGATCAGGTACACATAGGGGTAGAGCGCGAACGAAAGCATCGCCGCCGCGCCCCCGATCGAGCGGATCTCGGGAAACCAATACTCGCGGGCCTGCCAGCCGGTCAGCGCGCGCAGACCACTTTGCAGCGGGCCGGTGAACTGCAGCCAGTCGGTATACGCATAGGCCATCACGTAGGCGGGCATCGCGAGCGGCAGCATCAGCGCCCACTGGAGCACGCCGCGGCCGGGGAACCGATAAGCGGTGACCAGCCAGGCGGAAAGCACCCCGATCGAGATCACCCCCAAAGCAACGCCGGCGAGAAGCAGCGCGGTGTTCCAGGCATAGCCGGGTAACGAATACCGCAGCAAATGGCCCCAGACCTCGCCGCCGGCGCCGAACACGCTCGAGAACACCGCGGCAATCGGCAATAGGAGCAGGGCCGCGGCGACGAGCGAGGCCGCGCCGAGCCCTCCGATCCGCCCTAGAGTGATTGTTGGTGTGTTCAATTCGAATTTCTTTGCCCAGCGAAAAGGCGCGCAAGTATAGGGCCAATACCGGCGCTATCCTCGAATCTGACCATGCGGCGGGGACGTATAATTCCGCGGTGAGTCAGCCGTCCCCGCTCCTTCAGGTCGACAATCTCCGCCAATCCTACTCCGACCGCGCCGTGGTGGAGGGCTTGTCCTTTTCGCTCGCCCGCGGCGCGATCGGTTGCCTGCTCGGGCCGAGCGGCTGCGGCAAGACCACGGTCTTGCGCTGCATCGCCGGTTTCGAGCCGGTGCAAGGCGGCGAGATCCGGCTCGACGGTCGTCTTGTTTCCGCGCGCGGGACGATGCTCGCACCCGAGAAGCGGCGCATCGGCATGGTGTTTCAGGAGTACGCGCTGTTTCCGCATCTCACGGTTGTGGACAATATCGCCTTCGGCCTGCGCAAGACCCCGGCGCAGGCGCGCACAGCGCGCGTGCGCGATCTCGCCGCGCTCGTCGGACTCGACGACTTACTCGCGAAGTATCCGCACCAGATTTCCGGCGGCCAGCAGCAGCGTGTCGCCCTCGCGCGCGCGCTCGCGCCACGCCCGGACCTGCTGCTCCTCGACGAGCCATTCTCCAACCTCGACGTGCAGTTGCGCGAACGCCTGTCGATCGAACTGCGCGATATCATCAAGGCGTCGGGGGCGACCGCCATTCTCGTGACCCACAACCAGAACGAGGCCTTCGCGATCGCCGACGAGATCGGCATCCTGGCCGGCGGCCGCATCCAGCAGTGGGACGCTCCGTACAACCTCTACCATCGCCCGATGAACCGCTTCGTCGCGAACTTCATCGGACAGGGCGTGTTTCTCCCGGCGAAGGTGCTCGACGAGCGCCGCGTCGAGATCGAACTCGGCGTGCTGGAAGGCAATATCCCGCGGGACTGCCAAATCGGCTGCGGCCGTTGCGAAGGCGATTGCCTGGCCGACGTGCTGCTGCGCCCCGACGACATCGTGCACGACGACAAGGCGACGACGCGCGCGGAAGTCGTACACAAGGCGTTCCGCGGCGCGGAGATCCTGTACACGCTGCGCCTCGCGAGCGGCCGCAAGGTGCTTGCCCTGGTGCCGAGCCATCACAACCACGCGCTCGGGGAGCGCATCGGCATACGTCTCGACGTCGACCACATCGTCGCGTTTGCCCCGGAGCGCGAGCCGGACGCGCTGTGACCGGCGGCCCGCGTCGCGGCGGGGCGCCTCAGGTGCTGGGATCCCTCAGGCTGAACACGACGGGAATATCAATCGCGAACTCGCGCCCGCGCAGCGTCTCGGGCAGCGGGGTGCGCGAATTCGCTTCGCGGATCATGTCGAGCGCCTGGTGATCGAGCACCGCGTGGCCGGTGCTCTTCTTGACGTCGAGCGTGGCGAGGCTTCCATTGGCGCGCACTTTCATCGTCACCTCGACGCGACCCTGCCAGGTGTTTTCCATCGCGATGCGCGGATAGCGCTTGTAGCGCTGCGCGGCGCCCATCACCGCGACGCGATACTGCCGGACCAGCGCCGGATCGGGCCCTGCGGGGGCGGCCGCGACAGCCGCCGTCTCGGCCGCGGTGGCTGCCGTCCCGGTGGGCGATCGCAGCGCCGCCTGCCGCGGGGACGGCGCGGCATCGCGCGCGGAGGGCACGGCGGCCGCCGCTAGCGGCGCGGGCGCGATACTGCGCGTTTCGGGAGGGCGATCGGCTGCCGTCGCGGGTTCCGCGGGCGGCGCCGCGGCAACCATCGCTCGCGACGGCGGGGGCGGCGCGGCGGGACGCGCGCGCGCAGACGGTGCGGCATGCGCCAGCGGCTGCTCGTAGGCCAGCCACGCGAGCAAGGGGGTCGGTGCCGTCATTCTCGCCACGTCCGCGCGCAGGCCCGGCAGCGCGAGCAAGACCACGCTGTGCGCCACGATGGACGCGAGCAGCGCATAGCCGAATACACGCAGAGAATCGCGCGCGCCCGGCTCTGTCATGCAATCGTTGCCTGCACCCGCCATGTCCCGCCCCGAGCGACGCACTATAACACCGGCGGCGGCGCAGCCCCCCGACGCGGCGCGTCAGACGGCAAACGAACGCGTCACCTCGTCGAACAACTCGTCGACGCCGAGACGCCGTGGGACGAGGCCCTGGCGGACCACGCAATCGATCGCAACTTCGAGCGGGCGACGGATCGCATCGAGTCCGTAAGGCCGCGCGTCGATACCGTCCTCCAGCGTCGAGCCCCCCCGCCGGCGGCTCTCGACCAGGAGTCGCCAGAATTCGCGCACCGCCTCCGGATGCGATCGCGTCAGCGACTCCCGCACCACCACCATGTGGTTGATCTGCACCGCCTGCGTGCGCCGGTACCACGCGCGCGCCGCCGACTCGGGGTCCGCGATGACCGGCTGCAGGCGCGCGTCCTTGGGCGGCGGCGCGAGGATCGCGGCATCGATTTCCCCGGCGAGCAGCATCGTCGCCGCGTCCTG
>JAOUFA010000580.1 GCA_029858545.1 Betaproteobacteria bacterium | reverse complement strand
GGACGCTGCTCGGTTTGCTCGACAAGATCTCGGTGACGAAAAAGGAGCGAAGAGCGTGAGCAGTTCGAGTGCCATGGCGTATCGCAGGCTGTCGCTGGGCAAGCCCGGGGTGACGGTCGAGCGCGATGAGAAGAACCGTCTGCTGCTCAAACCGACGCAGCCCCTCGGTGAGTATCCGCGGCGGCTCACCGATCGGCTGGTGAAATGGGCCGCCGAGGCGCCCGAGCGGACCTTCGTCGCCAAACGCGTGCAAGGGGGCGATTGGCGGCGCATCGGTTACGCGCAGGCGCTTGATACGGCGCGTCGCATCGGCCAGGCGCTTCTCGACCGGGGTCTGTCCGCCGAGCGGCCGCTGATGATTATTTCCGAGAACGACCTCGAACAGGCGATGCTCGCGATCGCGGCGCTGCACGTCGGGGTGCCGTTCGTGCCGGTGTCGCCCGCGTATTCGCTTGTCTCGCAGGACTTCGGCAAGCTGCGTTACGTGGTCGACCTGATGACGCCGGGGCTGGTATTTGCCTCCGACGGCGCGCGCTATGCGCGCGCGATCGATGCGGCGATTCCGCGCGACACCGAACTCGTCGTCACCCAGGCGCCGCCCGCAGGGCGCAAGACGGTGCTGTTTGCCGAACTCGCGGCGACCGTGCCGGGTTCGGACGTGGAAGCCGCGCACGCGGCGATCGGTCCCGAAACGGTGAGCAAATTCCTGCTGACCTCCGGCTCGACCGGGATGCCCAAGGCGGTGATCCATCCGCAGCGGATGCTTACCAGCAACCAGCAGATGGTGGTCGACTGCCTGCCGTTCCTGATGGACGAGCCGCCGGTCCTGGTCGACTGGCTGCCGTGGAACCACACTTTCGGCGGCAACCACAATTTTGGCCTGGTGATCTACACCGGCGGGACGCTGTATATCGATGAAGGAAAGCCGACGCCCCAGCTGATCGGTGAGACGCTGCGCAACCTGCGCGAGATCGCGCCGACGGTGTACTTCAACGTACCGCGCGGATTCGAGGAGATCGCGCATGCGCTCGCTGCCGAGCCCGCGCTCGCGAAAAAGTTCTTCTCGCGCGTGAAGATGCAGTTCTACGCCGCGGCGAGCCTCGCGCAGCCGATCTGGGACGCACTCGACCGGGTCGCCGAGCAGACCGTCGGCGAGCGTATCGTGATGATCACCGGTCTGGGTATGACCGAGACCGCGCCGTTCGCGATCTGCGCCAACTGGCTGGCAGGACAGGCAGGCGGAATCGGCCATCCGGCCCCGGGCACCGAGTTGCGCCTCGCGCCGGTCGGCGACAAGCTCGAGGTGCGCTATCGGGGGCCGAACGTGACGCCGGGCTTCTGGCGTCAGCCGGAACTGACCAAGATCGCCTTCGACGAGGACGGCTTCTACTGCAGCGGCGATGCGGCGAAATTCATCGACGCGAACGATCCGCAGAAGGGCCTCGCATTCGACGGGCGCATTGCGGAGGACTTCAAACTCGATACCGGCACCTGGGTGAGCGTGGGCCCCTTGCGCGGCCGGATCATTGCCGCGGGACAGCCCTATGTGCAGGACGTGGTGATCGCGGGGCACGACCGGCGCGAGATCACCGCACTGGTGATCGCGCACCTCGATTCGTGTCGCAAGTTATGCCCGGCGCTGCCTGCCGGCGCGTCGCTCGCCGCGGTGGTCGGGCATGAAGCGGTGCGCGGGTTCTTCCAGCGTCTGTTCGATGGGCTTCTCGCGCAGAGTACCGGCGCGGTGAACCGCGTCACCCGCGCGATGCTGCTCGCCGAGCCGCCGTCGATCGACCTGGGTGAGATCACCGACAAGGGATCGATCAACCAGCGTGCCGTGCTCAAGGCGCGCGCGGAACTGGTCGATGACTTATACGCGACCCAACCCGGCGCGCGCGTCATCGTGGCGCGCGCGAATGGAAAGGAATAGGAAACCCAGCATGGATCTAAGCAAGATTGTCGCGATCGATGTCCACACCCACGCGGAGGCGTCCACGCGCGTGCTGCCGGACGAGGCCGCGCGCGAGGTCGAGGAGGCAAAGGGGCGCTACTTCAAGTACACGGTGCAGCATGCGACGATCGCGCAGATGGCGGCGTACTACCGCGAGCGCAGAATC
>JAOUFA010000145.1 GCA_029858545.1 Betaproteobacteria bacterium | reverse complement strand
TCGCCACCTACGGCAACGCGGGCTGGATGCGCGAGCAGGTGTGCAAGTACATGTGCCCCTATGCGCGCTTCCAGAGCGCCATGTTCGACCAGGACACGCTGGTCATCACCTACGACCGCCAGCGCGGGGAACCGCGCGGTGGGCGCTCGCGTCTTGCCGACGCGTCAGCGCGTGGCCTGGGCGATTGCGTCGATTGCGGAGTCTGCGTGCAGGTCTGTCCGACCGGTATCGATATTCGCGCCGGCCTGCAATACGAGTGCATCGGCTGCGCAGCGTGCATCGACGGCTGCAATCAGGTGATGGAGAAGATGGGCTACGCGAAGGGACTGATCCGCTACACGACGCAGAATGCGCTGGAGCGCGGCTTCAGCACCGCGCAGGCGTGGCGGCGCGCGTTCCGGCCGCGCGTGCTGATCTACGGCGCGATCCTGTTTGGCGTCGTCGTGGCCGCCTCGGTGACGCTCTGGCTGCGCGTGCCGCTCAAGGTCGATGTGATCCGCGATCGCGCGGCGATCGCGCGCGAGGTCGAGGGAGGTATGATCGAGAACATCTATCGCCTGCAGATCATGAACACCACTGAGGTCGCGCGCGACTACGATCTGCGTATCGAGGGGCTGGCGGGACTGCGGATCGCGGGTGAGCCGCGTGTTACGCTGGCGCCGGCGACGACGCGCATGGTCACCGTGCGCGCCAGAGTGCCGGCCGGCACTACGGTGGGCACGCACAGGATATATTTTGCCGTTCAGGCGACCGGTGATGCGAAAATCACGGTACGCGAAAAATCGGTCTTCATCGTTCGCTGAGAGGAATCGGTCATGACGAATGCCGGCGAAGCAAGCCGTCCCTGGTACCGCGAGCCCTGGCCGTGGATTCTGATGTCCGGGCCTGCGGCGGTGGTCGTCGCCGGAACGGTGACCGCGTGGATTGCGTTCGCGTCTTCCGACGGCCTGGTCGAAGACGACTACTACAAGCGAGGGCTGGCGATCAACCAGGAACTACGCCGCGAGCAGGCGGCCGCGGCGCGTGGCATCGTGGTGCGCGTCGAGGTGGCTTCCAAGCGTTTGAGTCTGCGCCTGGAGGGCGATGCGGGGCAGCGCCCTGAGGCGCTGTTCGTGCGGCTCGCGCACGCCACGCGCGCGGGATTCGATCAGCGGCTGCGGCTCGCGCATCGCGGCGGCGGTTCGTACGACTGCGAATTGCCGCCGCTCGCGCCGGGGCACTGGCGCATGGTGGTCGACGACCCGCGTGGCGAATGGCGGCTCGCGGGGGAATGGCCGGCCGACGGCCGTCCGTTTGCGTTGGGCGGCACGGCGGGCTAGGAATCGAAAGGGGGGGCGATGAAGAAGACAATGTGGATACTCTGGCCGGCGTTCATTGTCGGCGGCATCGCGGAAGGCATCTTCTTTACCGTGTTCGACCCGATGGAGCTTCAGCCTTTCGGCGAGGCGGTTGAACTGAGCCGGCTGGCGGTGTATTCGATCGGGTTTGTCCTGTTCTGGGCTTTCGCTGCCGCATCGAGCACTTTCACATGTTTCCTGCAGCGCGGATCGGACGAGATCAACCGCTGCCCGATACCGCCGGTGCGGCGGCCAGAAGGCTGTCCCCGGCGAGACGACCCGGATGCGGCGAGTTAGCGAAGCGTCGCATCACTACCGGCTGAAGCAATCGGTGTCGCGCGCGGTCGGGATGAAACCGTGAAGCTGACCTTCCTGGGCGCATCGGGCGAGGTGACGGGATCGTGCTATCTCGTCGATACCGGCGCGTTCAAGTTCCTGATCGACTGCGGCATGTTTCAGGGCGGTCCGGGAGGAGCGCGCGCGACCGATCGCAAGAACCGGCGCTTTGCCTTCGATCCGCGCGAGATCGCCTTCGTGCTTCTGTCGCATGCGCATATCGATCACTCGGGCCTGATCCCGCGCCTGGTGGCGCAGGGATTCCGCGGTGAGGTCTACGCGACGCGCGCGACCTGTGATCTGCTCGCGGTGATGCTGCCCGACAGCGCGCATTTGCAGGAGAAGGAAGCCGAGTACCGCGCGCGCTCTGACCGCTCGGCGGCGCCTCTATACACGGTGCGCGAGGCTCAGGCGAGTCTCGCGCGTTTGCTGCCGGTCGAGTACGACGCGACGCTCGAGCCACACGCGGGGATTGGCTGCGTGTTTCGCGATGCGGGTCATATTCTCGGATCGGCGATCCTCGAGGTCACGCTGCGTGTGGGCGGCAGGGAAACCCGGCTCGTGTTCTCCGGTGATCTCGGCCAGCCCGGCAGACCGATCCTGCGCGATCCGGCGCGCGTTGCGCGGGCCGACGTGCTGCTCGTCGAATCGACCTACGGCGACCGCGAGCACAAGAACCCCGCGCAGACGCTCGACGAGTTCGCCTATGCCATCAACGACACAATGCGCAGCCGCAAGGGCAACGTGGTGATCCCGGCCTTCGCGGTCGGCCGCACGCAGGACATCCTGTACCACATCGCCGACCTGGCACGTCAGGGACGTGTCGGTCCGATGACGGTTTATGTCGACTCGCCGATGGCGACCGCGGCGACGCGCATTACGCTCGCGCATCCTGAATTGCACGACCGCGAAACCGGGCAACTCGCGGATTGGCTCTCGGGCAGCGCGGCGGACCGGCACGGACTGAAGTTCCGCTTCACCGAGGATCTCGCGGATTCCAAACGCATCAACGACATCCGCTCCGGCGCGGTGATCGTCTCGGCGAGTGGCATGTGCGAAGGCGGGCGCGTCCGCCACCACCTGAAATACAATCTGCCGCGCAGGGAATGCGCGATCGTGTTCGTCGGTTTCCAGGCCGCCGGAACCCTGGGACGCCGCATCGTGGAGGGAGCGAAGACGGTGCGCCTGTTCGGTGAATCCTGCCCGGTGCGCGCCAAGGTCTTCACCATCGGCGGGTTGTCGGCGCACGCCGATCGCGGGGCGCTATTGGGATGGCTCGATGGCTTCGCGCGCCCACCGCGCCGGACCTGGGTGGTGCACGGCGAGCCGCTCGCCTCGCATGCGTTATGCGAGGCGATCTCGCGACGCGCAGGCTGGCACGCGGCGCTGCCGGCGCCAGGCCAGACGGTGGGCCTGGACTAGAAGGTCGAACGAATTGCCACAAGGATGCGCGTGCTCACGACGGCGCCGCGACCACGCAATTGCGACCTCGGGTCTTCGCCTGGTAGAGCGCTGCATCGCATCGCCGTATCCAGGAATCCATGTTCTCACTTTCGGCGAGTTCGGCCAGACCCACGCTCACCGTGACGCGGCGCCCGTCGCCGCAAAGCGGCGACTGCTCGATGGCGGCTCTCAGCTTCTCGGCCGCCCCGGTCGCGCCGTCCTGCCCCATGTCGGGCAGGAGCACCAGGAATTCCTCGCCGCCGATGCGAAAGAGCACGTCGAGCTTGCGCAGGTGGGTACGAATCGTATGCGCCACGGCGCGCAATACCGCGTCCCCCGTGCCATGTCCGAGGTCATCGTTGATGCGTTTGAAGTGGTCGATGTCGAGCAGCATCAGCGAGGCCTGCACCCCGTAGCGTTTGCGACGCTCAATGGCGTCGCTGACCGTCTTGTCCAGATGTCTGCGGTTGTAGGCGCCAGTCAGGAAATCGGTCGTCGCGGCCTCGCGCAGCTTTCCTTGCAGGCGCTCGACGACGCTCGAGAACAGATTGAGAAATACGACCGATGCGAGCAGCGTTGCAAACACCCGCGCGGACGCCTCGAGAGGGGCCTGCGGCTGGAGGAGCAACGGAGTGGCGATGACCAGCGCGAGATTGACCACTACGGCCGCCTTTCGCGCGAGCAGGAAGTGAAGCATGACCAGCACGGAGTAGGTCCACACCACGCCCTCCATGCCGAGCAGCTTGGTTGCCGAGCCGACCGCGGCTGCGGCGGCCAGCGCGACCAGGATGGACGGCACCGGAAGCGTCTGCCTGATACGAACAAACACCGCGTTGACGCCGATCAGCACCACCAGTACGAGCGCGAACAGCCCCAGCGCCGCCCGATCCGGATGAAAGAGCAGTGAATTCGCCACAAAAGGCAGCACGACCAGCGCGACCGGTCCGCCGAAGCGATAGAACAATTCCGCGCGCTGCGCGGCGTCGGCAGCGGATTCCGCGTCGTCGTGCGGTGACATCCTTGCAAGCGATTTTCTCAGATTCATCGTCGCGATGACGGCATAGGAAGAGCCGGTCGAGAAAGGTCAAGCGACGGATTCTAGCGGCGTTTGCGTTTTCGCGGCGTCGGTTCTTCGCCGAACCGCACATTGCGTGCCCGCCGACGCGCGGCCAAGCGCAGGGCCTCGCGACACGCCGTGTCGCGGTACGGCACCGGGTCGTCTTCAGTGCCGGGTCGTGAGCAGTTGCTCCATGCCCGCATTGTCGCGGATGCGCACGTGCTTTTGCTGGACCTCGATCAATCCGTCTTCCTGGAACTTCGAGAACAGGCGACTTACCGTTTCCAGCTTCAGGCCGAGGTAGCTGCCGATTTCCTCGCGCGTCATGCGCAGATGAAAGTCGAGCGGGGAGTAGCCGCGTCGCGTGAAACGTTTGGAGAGATTGAGGAGGAAGGCCGCGAGGCGTTCCTCGGCGCGCATCGAGCCGAGCAGCAGCATCACGCCGTGATCGCGCACGATCTCGCGCGCGAGCACCGCGTGCAGGTGGCGTTGCAGCGCCGGGACTTCGCGCGAGATATCCTCGACCAGCGAAAAGGGCATCACGCAGACTTCGCTGTCCTCCAGCGCGATCGCCGCGCCGTTGTAGTGGCCCGCGCCGACCCCGTCCATGCCGAGCAATTCGCCGCCCATGAAGAAGCCGGTGACCTGCTCGCGGCCCTCGCCATCGAGCAGGCTGGTCTTGAAGAAACCGCTGCGGATCGCGTACATCGAATTGAATACGTCGCCGGCGTTGAACAGGGCGTCGCCGCGCTTGACGCGGCGGCGCGCGTAGACCACCTGCTCGATACGTTGCAGGTCGTCGTGGTCGAGCCCCGCGGGCAGACATATCTCGCGCAGATTGCAGCTCGAGCAGGTGACTTCGAACTTGCGCGCGCCGACCGGCGATTCGCTCGGGTTCAGGAAGATCACTTTCTGCGTCGACCTGAGAGCCGTTGCTTCGGACATGGTGTCTACTCCTGGCTGGATCAGTTCGTGAAGTGGCGGTGCGCGACAAGCGCATCGCGCACGCGATCGAGTTCGCTGCTTTTGTCGAAGAAATCGCGCGCCCCAAGCCGCTCGGCAATGCGCCGGTAGGGTTCGGTGGCGAAATTGGAGAGCATGTAGACGTCGATCGCCGGCGCGGCTTCGTGCACCGCGCGCAGCACGTCGAAACCGCTGCCCTGGGCGAGTTTCAGGTCGAGCACCACCACGTCGGGATGCTCGGCGAGGATGGCGCGGATCGCGTCATCGGCGCGCCCCGCGCTGCCAACCGTGCGTGCCCCGGAAATTGCCGTGACCATGGTTTCGAGGCGCTCGCGTACCAGCTGGGAATCCTCGACGAGGAACACGCGCAGCGGATTCGGGTGGCGGACGCCGGTGGCTGAGCAGTTCATGGGCAGTAGTGTGCGCGGTCCGGCCGCCTGCCGATATAGGAACGGGCTGAATCGCAGACTAGGAAGTGTACCTACAAGGATTCGGAAAATTCCGAATCCTGAGAGGTAGTTATGGTCTTGGCCGCGGCGAGCCCGCGCTCTGGGTCAGTCGGCGGGCCGGGCGTCGAGAAGTCCGTGTTCGAGGGCGTAGCGCACCAGTTCCGCGGTACTGCCCAGCTTGAGCTTGTCGAGAATGCGCGTCTTGTGGGTGCTCACTGTCTTTACCGAGAGATGCAGGTGTTCGCCGATTTCAGTGGGCGAACTGCCGACGGCGAGCAGACGGAGTATTTCGAATTCGCGGTCCGAGAGCAGACTGTGCGGCGGCGCGTCGCTCCGTTGCGCTTGCGTGAGCAGGCTCGCCGCGGCGGTCTCGGTGATATACAGGCCGCCGGCGCCGATCCTGCGGATCGCGCCGATCAACTCCTTGGTGGCGCTGTCCTTCGTCAAATAGCCCGACGCCCCGGCCTTGAGCGCGCGCGCTGCGTACTGCTGCTCGCCATGCATCGACAGGACCAGAATGCGTTGCGAGGGCTTTTCGATCCGGATACGCTTGATCAGATCGATGCCCGACAACCCGGGCATCGACATGTCGAGCAGTACCAGGTCATAGTCGTGCTGGCGCACCTGTGCGAGCGCCTCGTCTCCGGTGGCCGCCTCACCGGCGACCGCCACGCCTTCGGCCGAGCCCAGGATTTGCTTCAATCCGTCGCGCACCAGCTGGTGGTCGTCGGCGACCAGAACCCGGATCATCCGTTTAGCTCCTTTTCCGTCGTCGGCACGCTCAGTTTGACGCGGGTGCCGCCGCGCGGGGCGCGATCGATGCTGAGCGTACCCTCCAGGTAGTGTACCCGCTCACGCATGCCTTTGAGACCGAGCGAACGTGGCTTGGCGACATCTCCGGGATCGATGCCGCAGCCGTCGTCCTCGACGTCCATGTGCAAGATCGTGCCGCGCAGACCGACCCGCACCCAGGCGTGCCGGGCGCCCGAATGGCGCGCGATGTTGGTGAGCGACTCCTGCAGCGCGCGATACACCGCGGTCGCCGGCGCGCGTGCGACGTCGTCGAACGGGGCTTCGCTGTCGAGGTCGAGTCGGCACGCGATCCCGCTGCGGCGCGAGAAATCCTCCACCAGCCAGTGAACCGCGTCGGCAAGCCCCAGATCGTCGAGCATCAGCGGCCGCAGTTCGGCGGCGATGCGCCGCACCGAGCCGACCGTGCTGTCGAGCAGCGCGTTCATCTGCGCTGCCTTGTCGGCAAGCGCATCGGCATTCCGCGGCAAGCGCTCGCTCAGCCATGCGAGATCCATCTTCAGCGCGGTGAGCAATTGTCCCAGTTCATCGTGCAATTCGCGCGCGATGAGCGTCTTTTCCTCTTCGCGTGCCTCGAATACGCGCGCCGAAAGCTCGCGCAGCTCCTGCTGCTGGCGGCGCAGCGCGTCCTCGGTCTGCTTGCGCAGGGTGACGTCGCGCAGGATGATGGTGTAGTAGTGCTCGCCCGCCGCGGTGGTATGCGAAATCGACGATTCGATCGGGAACGCCTCGCCGTCGGCGCGCAGCGCCCACAGCATGATCCCGTCACCCATGCGGCGCGCGGTGACCCCGGTATTCGCGAAGGCATTGATCCGCGCTGAGTGTTCGGCGCGATGCTGTACCGGAACGAAACGCTCGATACTCGACCCGATCACCTGGTCGCGACGGCAGCGGAATACCTTCTCCGCGGCGCGGTTGAAGAGCACGATGCTCTGCGTCGCGTTGATGGTGATGATCGCATCCATCGCCGAGTCGACGATTGCCGCGAGACGCGCCTCCATGTCTTCCACCGCCGCGTGCGCCTGAGCGGTTTCGCGTTGCGCGCGTAGCGATTGTGCCTCGGCGAGCACCGCCTCGCGCATCGCCAGGACAATTCCGGAGCCGACCGCCAGCATGTCTGCCACGACGGCGGCCGCGATTAACCATACTGGCTCATCGCCTCGCAGCAGGATCGCCCCATTGAGCGCGACCAGTACGATCGCGACGACTGCGGTCGCGACAATCGCGCGCGGCTGTCGCCAGATGGGCCGACGAAGAACGTGCTCCGCCGAGGTGTCGTTCATCGCCGCACGCCCGCTCGCGGAGGGGAGCGCGAAACGTTTAAGATATTGCCCCCTTCCACCTTTGTTTGATTCGAATCAAATTCGGCCGGGCGATGGCGGGCATAGTGACAGACACCAGATCCCTTCGCGAGCATGGAAAGCAGCTTGAAATGAACTATCCGGCCTCTGAACTCGTGGTCGACCAGGGGTTGATCCGCAAATACGATGTGAGCGGCCCGCGTTATACGTCGTATCCGACCGCCGATCGATTCGTCGAGGCATTCGGCGCCGACGACTACCGCCAGTGGATCGGGAAACGCAACATCGGCGGCATCAACCAGCCGTTGTCCTTGTACGTGCATCTGCCGTTTTGCGACACGATTTGTTATTACTGCGCGTGCAACAAGATCATCACGCGCGACCATGGAAGGTCCGCGAAGTATATCAGGTACCTTGATCGCGAACTGTCGCTCGCGGGGGCGCTTCTCGGCGGCGACCGGCGCATCTGTCAGTTGCATTTCGGCGGCGGCACACCGACCTTTCTGACGCGTGACGAAATGCGCAGCCTCATCGAGTCGATCGATCGCCAGTTCGTGCGCGAGGACGGCAGCGAGTGTTCGATCGAAGTCGATCCGCGCAAAGTCGAGTCCGGCACGATGGCCTTCCTCGCCGGGCTGGGATTCAACCGCGTGTCGCTCGGCGTGCAGGACTTCGATCCGGCGGTGCAACAGGCGGTGCATCGCATCCAGGGCGAGGACGTGACGCGTCGCGTGATCGACGAAGCGCGCGCGAATCGTTTCCTCTCGGTGAATCTCGATCTCATCTACGGGTTGCCCAAACAGAGCCTGGAGAGCTTCAGCCGGACGCTCGACACGGTGCTCGACATCTCGCCCGACCGCGTCGCGCTGTACAACTATGCCCATCTGCCGTCGATCTTCATGCCGCAGCGGCGCATCGCGGAGGCCGATCTGCCCTCCGCCGACGCCAAGCTTCAGATCCTGTCCTTCGCGATCGAACGGCTCACCTCCGCCGGCTACGTGTACATCG
>JAOUFA010000579.1 GCA_029858545.1 Betaproteobacteria bacterium | reverse complement strand
TCCGGAAAATGTCCTGCTTCACGTCCATGCGCTCGAACACCGCTTCGATCACGATATCGGCGTCCTTCGCATCCTCGAGATTCAGCGAATGCGAGACCAGCGCCATGCGACGGTCCATTTCGTCCTGCTTGAGGCGCCCCTTGGCGACGGTGCCGGCGTAGTTCTTGCGTATCGTGGCGATGCCCCGCTCGAGCGCCTCCTGTTTCATTTCGATCATCGTGACGGGAATTCCGGCGTTGGCGAAATTCATTGCGATACCCCCGCCCATGGTGCCGGCGCCGATTACCGCGGCCTTGCGGATCTCGCGTGTCGGCGTGTCTTCGGAGACATCGGGAATCTTCGTGACCTGGCGTTCCGCGAAGAACATGTGGCGCAGGGCCTTCGACTCGATCGAGTTGATGAGGAATTCGAAGCGATCGCGTTCGAAGCGGCGGCCCTCGTCGAAGGGTTTGGCGACCGCGGCCTCGACGCAGGCGACGATTTCGAGCGGCGCGGGGTAGCCTTTCGATTCCTTCGCTACCGTGGCGCGCGCGTCCGCGAAGAACTGGCGCGCATCGTCATCGAGTTTCGCCTTCAGGTCGCGCACGCGGCGCGGTCCCTTGCCTTCGGCGGCGAGTTTCTTTGCGAAGGCGATTCCCGCTTCGAGCAGATCGCCGCTCGCCACCTCATCCACCAGTCCATATTCCTTCGCCTTTTCGCTGGAGATCGGATTGCCGGAAGTGATCATTTTCAGTGCTTCGGCCACCGGCACAAGGCGCGGCAGGCGCTGTGTGCCGCCCGAGCCGGGCAGGATACCCAGCTTCACCTCGGGCAATCCGAGATTCGCTTTCGGCGCCGCGACGCGGTAGTGGCAGCCGAGCGCGAGTTCGAGTCCGCCGCCGAGTGCGAACCCGCCAATCGCAGCGACGAGCGGCTTTCGCATCGCATCTTGTTGTTCATTCAGTTCGGGGAGCGAAGGCTTTTCGAACGACTTCGGCGTGTTGAACTCGCGGATATCGGCGCCCCCCGAAAAGGCTTTCGCCGAACCGATGAGCACGATCGCCTTCACAGCCGGATCGGCCTCAGCTTTGGCGAGGCCCTCCGCGATGCCGCTGCGCAGCGCGTGACCCAGGCCATTGACCGGCGGATTGTTCAAAGTGATGACGGCAATCTCGTCACGGACGGAATAGGGAGCGGCTTCGCTCATGGCAGTGTCTCCTGGAGTCGAACGGTGCGTACGCGAAGCATGCGCACCGGGCATGCAGAATTCTACCGCCGCGATGCAGTGGACGGACCGGAGTTTTGCGCTGCCCTTGCACGGCGGCCTAGAAGACCAAACCGCCAAGACCGTGCCGCCGATTGCACGACACAGTGTCGCGCGAGATACTTGAAATCAATGACAAGGGTCGAGTCGTAGGCGCGTCGCTTGGTGCAGGATGTGCTAGGACCCGACGGCCTGCGCGAGCGCCGCTGGCTCGGCGGTCCCGCGAGCCTCGTGATGCGGGCGCCGGAGCAGGTCTCGGTAGTGGCGATAGCAGTGCGTTTGCAAGCGGTCTAGCGGGTCGTAGCGGAGCTTTTCGGCCAGGAAGGAGGATAGCGCGGGGTATCCGCGTTCAGCCTGCTCGCGTGTGGCGTCAGTACCCGTTTCCAGGCCGAATCCGCCGCCCAGTTCGAGCGCCAGTCCGATGGCTTCGCGCGCGAACTGTTTCGTGCGAACGATTCCACCAAGGCCGGGCGGTACCTGCAGGCGCAGGGCCACCATCGCATGGTCAGCGCGCGCGGGATTCAGTCGGGTGGGCTCCTCGCACGTGGCACGGCGGACATCGATGCGTACCAGCGCAATGCGCCAGTCTGTGGCGAGTCCGCGAGTCTCGGTGAGCAATTCATCGAGGCGTTCCGCGGAAACGTGCACGTCGAGGCGCCGCGTGGGAAGCATGCCGGCGGTATCGAGATGCAGGAGGGCATCCCGACTGGGAGTTCGCGCACAGCGCCGCAGCGAATCTAGGCGCAAGGTGACGCTATAGATCAGACCAAAGGCACCGTGTCCGCCGACCGCGCAGCGAAAGAGCTCCGGGTGAAGACCACGCGAGACGCGACGCAGTTCGGCATCCGGGGTCACGAGCGCGATTGATTCGACG
>JAOUFA010000578.1 GCA_029858545.1 Betaproteobacteria bacterium | reverse complement strand
GTGCGCGAAACGCGCTTGACTCTGATCAACGCGCGACTCCCCAGCGGCGCTATGCTGGCAGCGGTGAGTTTCTGATCCGCCGTTGACGCAAACGGAGCCTTCCATGCAAGTGCCGCTGCAAATCACCTTTCACGATCTGCCGCCCTCCAATGCGCTGGAGGCGCGGATCCGCGAGAAGGCGGGGCGGCTTGATACGTTTCATCCGCGCATCATGAGCTGCCGCGTGGTGATCGAAGCGCGTGACCGGCACCGGCAGCAGGGCAAGCAGTACACCGCGCGCATCGACGTGCGGGTACCGCGGCACGAGGTGGTGATCAACCGCGACCACGACGAAGACGTGTTTGTCGCGGTTCGAGATGGCTTCGACGCGATGACCCGCCGTCTCGAAGATGTGGTGCGTATCGAGCGCGGCGACGTGAAGGCGCACGATATTGCGCAGCACGGAAGGGTGACGCGGCTGTTCACCGACGAAGGCTACGGGTTCATCGTCACACCCGACCGACGCGAGTTCTACTTCAGCCGCGATAACGTGGTCGAACCCTCGTTCGATCATCTCGAGCCCGGTATCGCTGTGCAATTCATCGAAGAGGCGGCCGATGAAGGGGCGCAGGCGAAGCGCGTGTCGGTGGGCAAGCACGCGATGTGATGATTGCGGGAGACAGGGATCATGAAGGCCGGACGCCAAGGGTTCAGGATGTTGCGCCGAGAGCAACTCCTGCCGGAACTCGTGCATGACAGTTATAGATCGAGACGCAAACTTTCCGATATGACGCGTTGTCCGGATTGCGGCGCGGTCTATATCGACGGTCGCTGGACCTGGCAGGGCGCGCCGGCGGACACGGCCGAGGAGCGCTGTCCCGCCTGCCACCGCGTGCGCGACAGGTTTCCGGCGGGATTTGTCTCGATCGGCGGAAAATTCTTCTCCTCCCATCGCGAGGAGATTCTCGGTCGCGTAGCCAACTGCGAGCGTGAGGCAAAACACGACCGTCCGGTCGAGCGCATCATGGCGATCGAGGACGCCGAAGGCGGAGTGCTGGTGACGACCACCGACCCGCACCTCGCGCGGCGCATCGGCGAGGCCTTGTACGATGCGTACAAGGGAGATCTCGCATACCACTACAACAAGCAAGACAACCTGCTGCGTGTCGCGTGGCAGCGCTGAGGGGACGCACGATGCGGTTTCGCGACCGTAACGATGCCGCGAATCGGCTCGCTGAGGCACTGAGCGACTTCCGCGGACGCAATCCGCTGCTGCTTGCGATTCCCCGCGGTGCGGTGCCGATGGGCAGGCTGCTCGCCGACGCACTGCAGGGCGAACTCGACGTGGTGCTGGTGAGGAAGCTTCGCTCCCCGCAAAGCGCGGAATTCGCGGTGGGGGCGATCGATGAAAGCGGCTGGGCCTATATCGCCGATTATGCGTCCGAGGTCGGTGCCGACGCGGGCTACCTCGAGAGCGAAAAGCAACTGCAATTGCAGACCCTGCGTGGGCGGCGAGCTGCGTATACCCCGCATCGCGCACCGCTGGAGGTCGCGGGGCGCGTCGCGATCGTGGTCGACGACGGGCTCGCGACCGGCGCGACGATGATTGCCGCGCTGCACGCGGTACGCGCAAGGCGCCCCGGGTATCTGGTGTGTGCGGTGCCGGTGGCGGCACCGGAGAGTCTCGCCAAGGTGCGGCCCCATGCGGATGAGGTCGTTTGCCTTCAGGCACCGGCTGAGTTCCAGGCGGTGGGCCAGTTCTATCTCGAGTTTCCGCAGGTCGAGGACGACGAGGTGGTCGCATTGCTGTCCTCGCACGCGTTGTCCGGAGGCGATCATGATCGTTGAAGAGGCGCTGCGCGCGAAGCATCGCGGGCAGTTTCCCAAGGAACACGGCGCGCTGGTTTCAGTCGAGTCCGACGGCGTACAGCTCGAAGGGGTACTCGAGTGGCCGGACGAGGCCGCGGGTGTGGTGCTGTTCGCGCACGGCAGTGGGTCGAGCCGTCTTTCGCCGCGCAACCGGCACGTCGCGCAGCAACTGCGGGAGGCGGGGCTCGCGACGCTGCTCGTGGATCTGCTCACCGCGGAGGAGGATCGCGACTACGAGCAACGTTTCGACATCGGCCTGCTCGCGAACCGGC
>JAOUFA010000144.1 GCA_029858545.1 Betaproteobacteria bacterium | reverse complement strand
CTGGTTTGCCGCCATCCAGCGCCGCTACTACGTCGCGCAGGGCAGGATCGACTATCCGGTCGAACAGGGCCTGGCGCGCCACCTGATCGCGCACCTCACAGACCATGATTTCGACGTTTCCTACGCCGAGCGCCTGCCCCGCGAAGAGGGCGAGGGACATGCCTTCGCGTTCGTGCACCAGCGCCTGATGCGCGCCGGACGAAGCGTGCCCGTCGTTCCGGTCATGCTCAATACCTACTACCCTCCCAACCAGCCGACGCCCGCGCGCTGCCATCGTATCGGGCAGGCGATCCGCGCCGCGGTCGAAGAATATCCCGGGCCGCTGCGCGTCGGGGTGCTCGGCTCCGGCGGACTCACCCATTTCGCGATCGACGAACCCTTCGACCGTGAAGTCATCGCCGCGCTGAAGAACGGCGACGGCGAGACATTGCGCAGCCTTCCGGCGAGCAAGCTCAATTCCGGAAATTCCGAGATCCGCAACTGGATCGCGCTCGCCGGCGCGGTCGAGCACCTGGCGCTGGACTGGGTGGAGTACGTGCCCGCCTATCGCTCGCCCGCGGGGACCGGCACGGGACTGTGTTTCGCGGCGTGGCGCTGACGCCTTGCTTCGGGCGACGGATACCGCCAACGCGATAACGCGATGCGACGAGGCTAGCGCTTCGATAACGCCTTCAACGCCTGCCGGATTCCATCGCCTACCGAAATTCCGGCAGGCAACCCCTTCTGCGCGGCAAGCGCCTCCTTTTCGCTGTAGCCGAGCCCGACGAGCGCATGGAGAATGTCGCTCGTCGCGCCGGCCACCCGATCGTCCCCGGCCCCGGGCAGCACCTCGGCGAGCCGGCCCTTCAGCTCCAGCAGCAGCCGCTCGGCGGTCTTCTTGCCGATTCCCGGCACCTTGGTGAGCCGCGCGGGTTCCTGCGTCGCGACCGCCTGCGCAAGCTCGTCGACCGACAAGCCGGAGAGCAGCGCGAGCGCGGTGCGCGCGCCGACTCCCGAGATCTTGATCAGCTCGCGAAACGCGCTGCGCTCCTCCAGCGTCGCGAATCCGTACAACACATGCGCGTCCTCGCGCACCACGAGGTGCGTGTGCAGGGTCACCGCCTCGCCCACCGCGGGAAGGTTGTAGAAGCTGCTCATCGGCACATCGACTTCATAGCCGACGCCGCCGACGTCGACCACCACCTGCGGCGGATGCTTGGCCGCGAGCCGTCCCTTCAGATAGCCGATCATGACAGCCGCCCCCTCTTCCGGGTCATGCCGCGCGTCGAGAGCGCGCCGAGCCGCGCGCCATGCGCATGGCAGATCGCGCAGGCCAGCGCGTCGGCCGCATCGGCACTGGGGTTCCCGGGCAACGCCAGCAAGCGTCTCACCATGTGCTGCACCTGTTCCTTTTTCGCGTGACCGCTGCCGACCACCGCCTGCTTCACCTGCAGCGCCGTATATTCGGCGATCGCGAGACCGGCAAGCACCGCGGCGCAGATCGCGGTGCCGCGCGCCTGGCCCAGCAGCAGGGTCGATTGCGGGTTGGTATTGACGAATACTTTCTCTATCGCGACCTCGCGTGGACGGTGCTCGGCGATCACCTCGCGCAGCCCCTCGAGGATCGCCTTCAGCCGGGAGGCGAGCTCGCCCTCGCCCGAACGCACGCAACCGCTCGTCACATAGATCAGGCGCTGGCCGTCCTGGTCGATGACTCCGAAACCGGTACTGCGCAGGCCGGGGTCGATGCCGAGGATGCGCAGCGTCGCCTTCGTGGGAATCTCAGGCCTCGCCCAGTGGTCGCTCAGACGCCGTTCGGGTCCGGGCTCAGCTCTCGTCAAACACCGCGCTCGTGTAGACGTCCTGCACGTCGTCGAGCGCTTCAAGGGCATCGAGCAGCCTGCGCATGCGCACGGCGTCATCGCCGGCGAGCGCGTTCTCGGTGGTCGGCTTCATCGTGACTTCGGCAAGTTCCGGTTTGAGCCCCGCCTTGTCGAGCGCCGCCTTGACGGCATGGAAATCGGCCGGCGCGCACAGGAGCTCGACCGAGCCGTCGTCATTCCTCGTCACGTCCTCGGCACCCGCCTCCAGACCCGTCTCCATCACCCTGTCCTCGCTCGTGCCCGGCGCGAAGATGAACTGGCCGCAGTGCTTGAAGAGATACGAGACCGAGCCGTCCGAACCGAGATTGCCGCCATTCTTGGTGAACGCGTGGCGCACATCGGCGACCGTGCGCGTGCGGTTGTCGGTCATGCAATCGACGATGATCGCCGCACCGCCCACGCCATATCCCTCATAGCGGATCTCTTCGTAGTTCACGCCATCGAGTTCGCCCGTGCCACGCTGGATCGCGCGCTGAATATTGTCGTTGGGCATGTTCTCGGCGCGCCCCTTGTCGATCGCGAGGCGCAGGCGCGCATTCGAACCCGGGTCACCCCCGCCGAGGCGCGCGGCGACCGTGATTTCCTTGATCAGCCGCGTGAAAACCTTGCCCTTCTTCGCGTCGGAGCGTTCCTTGCGATGCTTGATGTTCGCCCACTTGCTGTGACCTGCCATGACCGCCTGACCTGAGAGAGAATATCGAAATAATCGAACCCAACAGGATTTTAACGCCATGACCCAGCCCCTGCTCGTCGCGAAGCGCGGCGAGACCGAACTTCTTCTGCTGCCCGCGCTCGCGAACCGTCACGGACTCATCACCGGCGCGACCGGCACCGGCAAGTCGGTCACCCTGCAAGCGCTCGCGCAGGCGTTCTCCTCGATCGGCGTGCCGGTGTTCATGGCCGACGTGAAAGGCGACCTGGCGGGCCTCGCCCGGGCGGGCGGCGCCAGCCCCAAGGTCGCCGAGCGTGCAAAGCAATTGGGCATCGATCTCGTCTACGCCGCTAGCCCGGTGGTGTTCTGGGACGTGTTCGGCGAAAAGGGCCACCCGGTACGCGCCACGGTCTCCGACCTCGGGCCGCTCCTGCTCGGACGCATGCTGGCACTCAACGAGACGCAGGAAGGCGTGCTGAACCTGGTGTTCAAGATCGCCGACGACAACGGCCTGTTGCTGCTCGACACCAAGGACCTGCGCGCGATGCTGCAATACGTCGGCGACCACGCCTCCGGCTTCAAGACCGAGTACGGCAATATCTCGGCGGCATCGATCGGCGCGATCCAGCGCGGCGTGATCGCGCTCGAGAGCCAGGGCGCGGCGCAGTTCTTCGGCGAGCCGATGCTCGACATCGCCGACCTGCTACAGACCGACGCGACGGGGGCCGCGGCGGGCCGCGGCGTGGTGAACATCCTCGCCGCCGAAAAACTGATGAATTCGCCCAAGCTCTACGCAACCTTCCTGCTGTGGATGCTTGCCGAACTTTTCGAACAACTGCCCGAGGTCGGCGATCCGGACAGACCGAAGCTCGTATTCTTCTTTGACGAGGCGCATCTGCTCTTCAACGACGCGCCCAAGGCCCTGCTCGACAAGGTCGAGCAGGTGGTGCGCCTCATCCGTTCCAAGGGCGTGGGGATCTTCTTCGTCACACAGAACCCGCTCGACGTGCCCGAGACGGTGCTCGGCCAGCTCGGCAACCGCGTGCAGCACGCGCTGCGCGCCTTTACGCCGCGCGACCAGAAGGCGGTAAGGTCCGCCGCCGACACCATGCGCCCCAATCCCGGGCTCGACATTGGCGCCGCGATCACCGAACTGGGGGTGGGTGAAGCGCTCGTGTCGCTGCTCGACGAGAAGGGCCGGCCGGGCGTCACCGAGCGCGCCTTCATCGTGCCGCCGGGCAGCCAGTTGGGACCGATCGACGACGCCGAACGCAGGAAGACGATCGAATCGTCGACCATTTACGGACACTACGAAAAGGCGATCGATCGCGAATCGGCATACGAAAAGCTCAAGGGTCGCGCCGCTTCGCCGGGCGCCGCGCGGCCGGCGCCGGGGGCGGGCGCGCCGGCGCCCGCCCCCGCCGGCAGTTCGGCCGGTGGCGCGCTCTCCGATATCCTGTTCGGCAAGACCGGTCCGCGCGGCGGCAGGCAGTCCGAGGGCGTGGTGGGGGCGCTCGCCAAGAGCGCGGCGCGCGCAATCGGCTCGCAGGTCGGGCGTGAAATCATCCGCGGCGTGCTCGGCTCGATCCTCGGCGGCAGAAGACGTTGAACGGCGCGCGCTATCGCGCCTGGGGAATCGCCTTCGCGCTCGCCGGCGTGCTCGCCTTCTCGGTGCGCCCGATCTTCGTGAAACTCGTCTACGCGATACCGGACGCCTCGGGCGCGTCGGTGAGCGCGGTGACGTTGCTCTTCATGCGCATGGCGATCGCGCTGCCTTTTTTTGCTTTGATCGCCGGGTGGCAGAACATCGGCGCGCCGCGTCTCGCCCGCCGCGACTGGGCGGCGATCGCCGCACTCGGGTTCATGGGCTACTACCTGGCGAGCTTCCTCGATCTGGCGGGACTCCAGTACGTCGGCGCCGGTGTCGGTCGGCTGATCCTCTACCTCAATCCGACGGTCGTACTGCTGCTGTCGTTCGTGTTCCTGCACAAACGTCCGAGCGCGCACGAACTTGCCGCCCTGGTCCTCACCTACTGCGGCATCGCGCTGGTGGTCGCCGGGCAGCTTACGCCGGCCGCACAGGGCGCGCAGTTCCTCTTCGGTGCGGGGCTGGTATTCGGCGCGGCGGTCGCCTACGCGGTATTTCTCGTCGCGAGCAGCACGATGCTGCAGCGCATCGGTTCGATGCGCTTCACCGCCTGGACGATGAGCGTGGCAAGCCTGCCGGCCTTCCTGCAATTCCTCGTCGTCGGAACACCCGAAGCGCTCGATGTGCCGGCGAGCGTCTGGGGCTATGCGGCCATCATCGCCACCTTCTGCACCGTGCTGCCGGTATTCCTGGTCGCCGAAGCGCTGCGGCGCATCGGCGCGAACCACTTCGCGCTGATCGGCGCGGCAGGGCCGGTCAGCACCGCGATCGCGAGCGCGATCGGATTGGAGGAACCGTTCACCCTGCTGCAGGCTGCGGGCGCGGCGTTGGTGATAGGCGGCGTGCTGCTGGTTTCGCTGCGGCCGCGCCCCGGGATCGGTGCACGGCGCTAGACTTCGCAGAACTTTATCCGGAGGCGAACATGGATCTCGGTATTCGCGGCAAGACTGCGCTGGTGTGCGCGGCATCGAAGGGGCTGGGCAAGGGCTGCGCGATGGCGCTCGCTCGCGAAGGCGCGAACCTGGTCATCACTGCGCGCGGCGCGGAAGCGCTGGAGGCGACCGCGGCCGAAATCCGCAAGGCGAGCGGCGTGCAGGTGAGGACCGTCGCGGGCGACATCACCACCGCCGAGGGACGCGCGGCGGCGCTCGCCGCGTGTCCGGAACCGGACATTCTCGTCAACAACGCGGGCGGACCGCCGCCGGGCGACTTCCGCAACTGGACTCGCGACGATTGGCTGAAGGCGATCGACGCCAACATGCTCACGCCGATCGAACTCATCAAGGCGGTGATCGATCCCATGCTCGCGCGCAAGTTCGGCCGCATCGTCAACATCACCTCGAGCGCGGTGAAAGCGCCGATCGCCGAACTGGGTCTGTCC
This sequence comes from Betaproteobacteria bacterium, assembly GCA_029858545.1. Lineage (GTDB taxonomy): Bacteria > Pseudomonadota > Gammaproteobacteria > Burkholderiales > SG8-39 > JAOUFA01. The sequence continues at coordinate 3,208 of JAOUFA010000144.1, read as the reverse complement.
AACGGCGCGCGCAGCGGTCTGACGGGCTTCGTCGCCGGGATCTCGAAGAAGACCGTCGCGAACAACGTGACCATCAACAATCTCCTGCCGGGCCGCTTCTGGACCGACAGACTGAAGGGCAACGCCGAGTTCAACGCCAAGCAGCAGGGCAAGACCGTCGAGGAGGTGAAGCGGGCGATGGAGCAGGCCATCCCCGCGGGCCGTTTCGGCAGGATCGACGAATTCGGCGACTACTGCGCCTATCTGTGCAGCGCGCGCGCCGCCTATATCACCGGGCAGAACCTGTTGATCGACGGCGGGGTCTATCCCGGAACCTTCTAGACGTTCGCTGCGCACCTGTGCGGCGCTCAGCGCCTGGTCGCGCGCCGCCACAGATAGACCGCCAGCGGCGAGAGCCAGACCGCGATCGTCAGCGCGCCCAGCACGCCCGCGATCGGCCGCTCGAAGAAGTCCGCCCAGCGACCCTCGGACTTGATCATCGATTTGATGAAATTCTCCTCGAGCATCGATCCCAGCACCATGCCCAGGATCGCGGGAGCGATCGGGAAACCGTTGGCCTCCATGAGCCAAGCAGCCAAACCGAAAGCCAGAATCAGGACGACACCGAGCATCGAGTTGTTGACCGCGAAGGCTCCGACGATGCAAAAGAGCAGAATCGCCGGCATGAGCAGCGTACGCGGCACTTTGAGGAGCTGTTTCGCGCTCTTGATCGCGGCGATTCCGAGCGGCAACATGATGAGGTTGGCGAGGATGAAGACGATGAAGATGGCGTAGATTTCGCTCGCGTGCTCGATGAATACGGTGGGCCCGGGATTGAGGCCTTTCATGTAGAGCACGCCGATGACGATCGCAGTGACCGAATCCCCGGGGATGCCAAAGACGAGGGCCGGAATCCAGGCACCGGCAAGCGCGCTGTTGTTCGAGGCGCCCGCCTCGACGATGCCCTCGACATGTCCGGTGCCGAATTTTTCCGGTTCCCTGGAGAATCTCTTCGACACCGCGTAGGACATCCAGGCCGCGATATCGGCGCCCGCACCGGGTAACGCCCCGATCAGCGTGCCGAGCACGCTGCCGCGCAGGATCGACAGCCGGTAGCGGCGCATCAACCCGCCCATGCCGCGCAGCACGTTGCCGACCTGCACGCGCGCCATTTCCCAGGGCGCGTCGATCGAGGCGACATTGCGCAGGATCTCGGAGACCGCGAACATGCCGATCATGATCGGTATCAACTCCAGTCCGCCGGCGAGCTCCGCGCTGCCAAAAGTAAAGCGCGGAAATCCCGCCGGATTGTCGAGCCCGATGCACGACACGAGCAGTCCGATGAGCAGCGACACCACCCCTTTCAACGCGTCACCCAGGGCGATGAACACCGCGCAGGCGAGGCCCAGCAAGACGAGCCAGAAGTACTCGAAGGAACTGAACTGCAACGCGGCTTCCGCGAGCCAGGGCGCGGCGACGACCAATACCGCGGTACCAAGGAGCCCGCCGATGACCGAGAACACGAGTCCCGCGCCGAGCGCGAGCTCGCCCAGGCCCTTTCTCGCCATCGCATAGGCCTCTTCGGTGTAGGCCGCCGATGCCGGGGTGCCGGGCATGCGCAGCAGGCAACTCGGAATATCCCCGGCGAAGATGGCCATCGCGGTCGCGGTAACGATCGCGGCGAGCGCCGGCACCGGCGGCATGAAGAAGGTGATTGGGACGAGCAGCGCCGTCGCCATCGTCGCGGTGAGCCCCGGAACCGCCCCGACGAACAGGCCGAAGATCGCCGCACCGAGGATCACGCCGAGCACGTAGGGATCGAAGACGAGTGCGAAGGCGGCGCCGAGGTTGGCGATCATCGGAAGACCATGCTTTCGAGCAGTCCCCAGGGCAAGGGCACACGCAGAAACTTGTAGAACACCAGATGCAGCACCACGGGCACGACGACCGCCGCGACCAGCGCGAGCCGCCAGCGCGCTCCGAGAATCCATGTCCAACCGAACATCAATGCGAAGGCGACGAGGTGGAAACCGATTGCATCCGCGGCAAGCACGTAGAACGCGAGCCCGCCGATCACCGAAGCGAAGGCGGCCAGGGGTCGCGAACGCGACATCCAAGCAGGCGGCGCGATCCAGGCATCCGCGGCGCGCAGGCCGCGTGCCACGAGCAGCAATCCGCAAAGACCGATGCCCGCCGCAAGCAACCCCGGAAAGAGCGCCGGCCCGTACTGCTGCCCGGGCATGTCAGGGAAATCCCGCACATGCCAGAGGATGAGGAGAGAAAGCAGGACCAGGGCAAGTCCCGCGAGGGCGTCGCTTATCTTCATGGCTCGGCGTGAGTGATCCGAATGCGGGCAAACCGGCGCGTGGTGGAACAGCGGAGCGGTGCGATGCTATTTCGCCAATCCCACCGCCTTCATCAGCCCGCCCATGTCGGCGTCGATCTGGGTCATCAGCCTCGCCGAAGCCGCGGAGTCTGCCCAGCTCACATTGAATCCGCGCTGCCCCATGAATTCGCGGAATTCCCGCGAAGCGTGCGCTTTCTTCAGCGCCGCGCCGAGGCGCTCGCGCAGCGGCGCGGGCAGGCCTTTCGGTGCGCCGACGATACGAAAAGCGGGAACACGCCAGTCGCTGCCGATCTCCTTCTTGAGGGTCGGCAGCGCCGGATAAAGCGAAGGCGGATGGGCATCCATCACCACAAGCGGACGGACCTTGCCCGCGTCGATCAGCGCGCGCGCCTCGGGAATCGAGCAGGCGACCACGTCGACGCCGCCCGAGACGAGATCCTGCAGGCTCGGCGCGGCGCCCTGGGAGGGTACCCAGCGCAGTGCCGACACCGCGATCCCCTGGTCCCTGAGCAGGCCCATCATCGCCAGATGCCAGATCCCGCCCTGACCGGTGCCCGAGGCCTTGAGCTTGCCCGGCTGCGCCTTGATCGCGGCGAGCAGCTCCCGCACCGATTTGTACGGCGAGTCGCTGCGCACGCTCAGCCCCGCCGGATCCGCGTTGACCAGTCCGAGCGGCGTGTAATCGGCGGGTTTGAGCGCCGTGATCCCCATCCAGTGCATCATCGTGATTTCGATGGTGACCATGCCGAGGGTGTAGCCGTCCGGGGCGGCGGAGGCGATCGCCTGGTGCCCGACCACTCCCGAGCCGCCCACGCGGTTGACGACGTTGATCGGCTGACCCAGGTCGCGTTCCATCAAGCTCGCGAGGATGCGCGCGGTCGC
>JAOUFA010000577.1 GCA_029858545.1 Betaproteobacteria bacterium | reverse complement strand
GCCGATGCTTCAGCGGCTGCGCCAGGCGGAGGACATGACGCCGCACCAGTACCGAGGCTGGATCGGCCGGCGCGACGAGATTCGGGAAAGCTACCGTGAGATGCGCGCGTTGGCGGCCGCCTGCATCACTCTGTGCGCGCCCGATTGCGCGCCGGTGGGAATTGCATCGACGGGCGACCCCATCTTTGCCGTTCCGAGCTCGCTTCTTGGCGTTCCGGCCTTGTCGCTGCCGCTGCTCGCCGCAACCAATCTGCCTCTGGGCCTGCAGCTCATGGGTTTCAATGGGCAGGATGCGTCGCTCTTTGCAACCGCCGCGGCGGTTCGCGATACCCTGGGGGCCGGCTGACTCGCGCGGCACGACGCCGCCGGTCGGCGAGCGCTCGGTCGCCGATGAAACGGACGCAATGCGCGGTCGTAGAATACGCAGTCAGATCGACTATCAACGACAGAGGACTGGAATGGACGTCAATCTTAATAATAAAGTCGCCGTCGTGACCGGCGGAACCGCCGGCATCGGCCTTGCCACCGCAGGGCTGTTCGCGCGCGAAGGCGCCCGGGTCGCGATCTGCAGCAGCAGGCAGGCCAACGTGGACAAGACGGTCAAGACGCTGACCGGCAAAGGGCTCAAGGTCTACGGCGAGGCAGTGGATGTGTCGAACCGGCAGGAAATGTTCGCCTTCGCGGACCGGGTCGAGAAGGAATTTGGCGGCATCGATGTCTGGGTCAGCAATGCCGGCATCATGATCGAGAAGAAGATCATCGATACGCCCGAGGACCTCTGGCAGAAGACCATGGACGTCAATCTGAAGTCGGTCTACTACGGCGGGCTGATCGCCGCGGACAAGATCCGCAAGCGCGGCGGCGGCGTGCTGATCAACGCCGCCTCGTTCGCCTCGCTGATTCCTTCTGTGGGCAGCGGCGCGTATGCGGCCTCCAAAGGAGCGATCGCCAACATGACTGGCACACTGGCGGGCGAGCTCGCGCCGTTCAACATCCGCGTGGTGGGATTCATCCCGGGCGTGATCGAGACGCCGATGACCGCGGGCTGGATCGACAAGAAGGGCAAGCTGCTGGCAAGCCAGCATGCGCTGAACCGGGTCGGGCGGGCGGACGAAATCGCCAACGCGCTGCTGTTTCTCGCCTCCGATTACGCCTCGTTCATCACCGGCACCTGCATGGAAATCACCGGCGGCAAATTCTGCGTGCAGAATCCCGCCGATGCCTGGGCCTGATCAGCGCGCCGCGACTTTCGCGGATCGCGCGCTGCCCGGGTTGGCGAGGTCGAGCGCGACGTCGACGATCATGTCCTCCTGTCCGCCCACCATGCGGCGGCGGCCGAGCTCGGCCAGGATGTCGAAGGTGGGAATGCCGTACTTTTCGGAGGCGCTTTCGGCGTGCCGCAGGAAGCTGGAGTACACCCCCGCGTAGCCGATCGCGAGCGTTTCGCGGTCCACGCGCACCGGCCGGTCCTGCAGCGGGCGAACCAGGTCGTCGGCCGCGTCCATCAGCTTCTTGAGGTCGCACCCGTGGTTCACGCCCATGCGCTCGAGCACGGCGATGAGCACTTCGAGCGGCGTATTGCCCGCCGCCGCACCCATCCCCGCGAGCGCGGCGTCGATGCGGTAGACGCCCTCTTCCAACGCGATCACCGAATTCGCCACGCCCAGTGACAGGTTGTGGTGGCAGTGGATGCCGACCTCGGTCTCGGCCCTGAGCGCCTGGCGCAGCGCGCGAACCTTGTCGCGCGCGTCGTCCATCAGCAGCGCGCCGCCCGAGTCGGTGACATAGACGCACTGCGCGCCATACGACTCCATCAACCGGGCCTGCTTCGCCAACTCGGCCGGCGAGATCATGTGCGCCATCATCAGGAAGCCCACCGTATCCATGCCCAGCTTGCGCGCGGACTCCATGTGTTGCTTGGAAATGTCGGCCTCGGTGCAATGGGTGGCGATGCGCACCGTGCGCGCCCCCGCCTGGTAGGCCTCTTTCAGGTCGTGCACGGTGGCGATCCCGGGGATCAGCAGGGTCGCGACCTGCGAGTGCTTCACCACGCCGGCGACCGCCGCAATCCATTCGAGATCGGTGTGCATGCCGAAACCGTAGTTGAAGCTCGATCCGGCCAGTCT
>JAOUFA010000576.1 GCA_029858545.1 Betaproteobacteria bacterium | reverse complement strand
AAGTTGTCGATCCAGCCGTAAGGCCCGTAGTCGATGGTCAGGCCGAGGATCGACATGTTGTCGGTGTTCATCACCCCGTGCACGAAGCCCACCCGCATCCAGTGCGCGATCATTCGAGCGCTGCGCTCGCAGACCTCGGCGAACCACTGCGCGCGGAGCGCTGCGTCGCCGCCGGGTCCGTGGGCCGCGGCCAATTCCGGAAAATCGCGGCCGATCGTGAAGTCGATCAGCTGCCCGAGCAGCGCGACCTCGCCGCGCGCGGCGGGCAATTCGAAGTGGCCGAAGCGGATGAACGAGGGCGCTACCCGGCAGACGATCGCGCCCGGTTCGGGCCGGGCGTTGCCGTCGTAGAACATGTCGCGCACGACCTGCTCGCCGGTGGTCACCAGGCTCAGCGCGCGCGTGGTCGGCACGCCGAGGTGGTGCATCGCCTCGCTGCACAGGAATTCGCGCAGCGACGAGCGCAGCACCGCGCGGCCGTCGGCGCTGCGCGAATACGGCGTCGGCCCGGCGCCCTTCAACTGCAGTTCCCAGCGCTCGCCGGCCGCGTTGATCGTCTCGCCCAGCGAGATTGCGCGGCCGTCGCCGAGCTGACCGGCCCAGTTGCCGAACTGGTGGCCGCCGTAGTTGGCCGCATATGGTTGCATGCCCTCGATCAGGGCATTGCCGCCGAATACCTGCGCGAACCCGGGTGAAGCGATATCGCTCTCGGTGATGCCCAGCAGCGCGGCGACTTCGCGCGAATGCGCGAGCAGCCGCGGCCCCGCCACCGGCGTGGGCTCGACCAGCGAGTAGATCGCCCTGTGCACCTGGCGTTGCTGCGGTCCCCGCAGCGGATCGGCGGGCAGGTCGCGCACGAAGCGGTTGTCGAAGCGCAGCGATTGCATGGGTCGATGCTAAGCGCTATTTTCCCAGCATCGCAACGCGGCTTTGCGGCGTCTCCAGGCTGATGCGGCCGAGCGCGCCGCTGCGGTAGTCGTGCAGCAGGGTGAGCGCGGCTTTCTCGTGATCGAGCCTGGCGCCCCTGAGGCGATAGCCGCGCCGTCTGGCGATCGCCTCGATCACCCCCGGAGCGTCGAGCGACTCCGTGTCGCAGCCGTAGCGCACCTTGAGCAGGGTGGGGTAGCGCGCGAGCAGGGTCTGCGCGAGGAAGGTCGCCACCTCCTCGTCGATGTAGGCGTTCTCGCCGATCGCGTGGCTCGCCGCGAGCATCAGGCCGTCGCTCGGGTGTTGGATCGCGGGCCACATCAGTCCCGGCGTATCGGTGAGTTCCATGCGCTCGCCCAGGCTGTGCCGGCTTTGCTGCTTGGTGACCGCCGGCTGATCGCCCGTGGCGGCGACCTTGCGCTTCAAGAGTGCGTTGAGGAGGGTCGACTTGCCGACGTTGGGGATGCCCATCACCAGCAGGCGCACCGGCTTTGCGCCGCTGTCGCGATGCGGGGCGAGGCTTGCCGCGAGTTTGGGGATCTTCGCCACCTCGGCGGGTTTCTTGCAGGACAGCGCCCCCGCCTTGACCAGCTTTTGCGCGCCGAACCAGCGCAACCAGGCGGCGGTCACCGCCGGATCGGCAAGATCGGCCTTGTTCAGGATCTTGAGGCAGGGGCGCTGCCGGTGCAGGCGCAGTTCCTCGATCATCGGATTGGTGCTCGCTCCGGGCAGGCGGGCGTCGAGCACTTCGATCACCACATCGATTTTCGCCATCGTCTCGGCCGCCTTCTTGCGCGCCGTGACCATGTGGCCGGGGAACCATCCGATTGACATAGGGCCTTATACAGACAAATCGGCGCGCGGTGGCGGATTGAGGCCCCGGATCGACTTCACGGGAGGTTTTCCCGCAGCAGTGGGATAATGCGGACATGGATACGCCACAACCCCCATCCCCCCGTCAGCGCCTGCAGGCGCTTCTCGCGATTCCCGACCGAGATCGAACCGATGCTCAATGGGACGAACTCAATGAGCTCGAAATCATGCTCGCGTCGGGCAATCGACTCGACAATCCCCAGCAGCCCGGCCGGCGCAATCCTCCGCCCGGCGGTGGCCAGCCGCGTCCCGGCGGCGCGCCGGAGGGCAAGAAGCCCTTCAGGAAATTCCACAAGCGGCGCGGCGGTGGTGGCGGCGGCGGTGGTG
>JAOUFA010000574.1 GCA_029858545.1 Betaproteobacteria bacterium | reverse complement strand
TGATGCGTGCGCCCGGTCAGCAGGCGCAATTCAAGCATGCTGAAATCCTCTCCCCGTGCGAGCGGCTTGACCCGCGTCGCCGCGCTCTGGCCCTCCGCGTGCACGCTTACCCTGCGCTCACCCGCGGAATTCACGAATTTGTGCAGCGGCGCGCGAATCTCGCGTGTGCCCCCCTGCCACCTTCCCTTGACGACCGCGACGTAGACCTTCTCGATTTCCCCTTCTCGCAGCATGCGATGCAGCTCGACCAGCGCAGGGCGCCTCTTGGCAATCAACAATAGCCCGGAGGTATCGCGATCCAGGCGATGCGCCAGCTCCAGAAAGCGGGCGTCGGGACGCGATGCACGCAGGGATTCGATCACCCCGTAGCTCACGCCGCTGCCTCCGTGAACCGCGACTCCCGCGGGCTTGTCGATCACCAGCAGCGCCGAGTCTTCATGCGCGACGCGCAGCGGGATTGGCCGCGGCCCGGGTCGGGCGTCGTCCCGGGTGGCCACCCGAATCGGTGGAATCCGCAGCCTATCGCCGATTTTCAGCCTGTAATCGGGTCGCACCCTGCCGGAATTGACCCGCACCTGGCCACTGCGCAGCACCCGGTACACGTGGCTCTTGGGAACGCCCTTCAGGTGGCGCAGAAGAAAGTTGTCGATGCGCTGCGTAGCCGCTTCGTCCCCCACTTCCAGCACTTTGACTCCAGCCTTGCTTAAGTCTTTCATTATCCGTATGATCTGCCCGCTTGCTTCGAGTTGCGAGGCACAGATTCCAAGTCAGCGCGCGGCGCACAGTCGCGCAAAATGCGCGGGATCTGCAACCCGCCTCCCGTCCGGCTGAGACCGGACCCGAAGCAGTGGTTAATTTCGCTCACCGGAAGTAGCGATGGTACTAGATGCGCGCGCAGGGGGGCGGGTTCCCCACACGGACACCCGCCCGCACCCCTTAAGGAAGGGTGCGCAGACTCCGGCTCACCCGGGAATTCGACGACCACCGTCCATAATATCTGTCGTTGAACCGCACAAAGGCTTTGACTGGTAATTCACTAGGAGAGACCTGAAAGACGGAACGCCGGTTCTTCTGCGTGCGCAGGAGAATATGAAGTGAAACGAATGCTGTTTAACGCGACGCAGCAAGAGGAATTGCGTGTCGCGATCGTCGACGGACAAAAACTCGTCGACCTCGATATCGAATCCGCATCAAGGGAACAACGCAAGAGCAACATCTACAAAGGCGTCATCACACGTATCGAGCCCAGCCTCGAGGCTGCTTTCGTCGAGTACGGCGAGGAGCGTCATGGGTTTCTTCCTTTTAAGGAAGTCTCAAAGAGCTACTTCCGTCCCGAGGTCGAAGTCTCCAAGGCGCGCATCCAGGATGCGCTGAAGGAAGGCCAGGAAATCATCGTCCAGGTCGAGAAGGACGAGCGTGGCACCAAGGGCGCCGCGCTCACCACCTTCATCAGCCTGGCCGGACGTTACCTCGTCCTGATGCCGAACAATCCGCGCGGAGGCGGAGTCTCGCGCCGCGTCGAGGGAGAGGAGCGCAACGAACTGCGCGATACCCTCGATCAGCTCAACGTTCCCGACGGCATGAGCGTGATCGCGCGCACTGCCGCCATCGGCCGTTCGGTCGAAGAGCTCAAGTGGGACATGAATTACCTCCTGCAGCTCTGGGAAGCGGTTGAAACCGCATCGAAGTCGCGCTCCGGCGCTTTTCTCATCTATCTCGAATCAAGCCTGGTAATTCGCGCCATCCGGGATTATTTTCAGCCCGACATCGGCGAGATCCTGATCGACACCGAGGACATCTACGAGCAGGCCAGGGCTTTCATGCTTACCGTGATGCCTGCGAACGCCCACAAGGTGAAGCTCTATCGCGACGACGTCCCCCTCTTCTCGCGCTTCCAGATCGAACACCAGATCGAGAGTGCCTATTCGCGCCAGGTGACCCTGCCATCGGGAGGCGCAGTGGTGATCGACCACACGGAAGCGCTGGTCGCCATCGACGTCAACTCGGCGCGCGCCACCAAGGGCAGCGACATCGAGGAAACCGCGCTCGCAACCAACCTGGAGGCTGCCGACGAGGTCGCGCGCCAATTGCGCCTGCGCGATCTGGGCGGCCTGATCGTCATCGATTT
>JAOUFA010000575.1 GCA_029858545.1 Betaproteobacteria bacterium | reverse complement strand
CGCGAGGGTATCTACTTCACGCCCGACCCGGCGTTCAGGGGCAGGAAGCGCGAGCTGACCGCCGCCGACTACGTCTACACCTTCAAACGTTTCTTCGACCCCGCGAACCGCCCGCCCTACGCGTTCCTGTTCGAGGGCAAGATCGTCGGGCTCGACGAGCTGGGCGAGCGGGCGAGAAAGACCGGACGCTTCGATTACGGCGCCCCGGTGGCCGGGCTCGAAGCACCCGATCGTTATACGCTGCGCATCCGCCTGAAGCAGGCCGACCACGGCTTCGTTCACATCCTCGCGTTTCCGCTCACCGGGGTGGTGGCGCGCGAAGTGATCGAGGCCTACGGCGACGACAGTAACTCGCACCCGGTGGGGACCGGGCCGTACCGCCTGAAACACTACACGCGTTCCTCGAAGATCGTGCTCGAGGCGAATCCAGACTATCGCGAGCGGGTCTGGGATTATCAGCCGGGCGACGACCCGCTCGACCGCCAGATCGTCGCGCAGATGAAAGGCAAGAAGCTCCCGGTGATCGGCAACATCGAAATCAGCATCATGGAGGAGACGCAAAGCCGCTGGCTCGCGTTCGAGCACGGCGACACCGACATGGAATACCAGTTGTCGGACTTTGCGCCGAACTTCATGACCGAGGACGGCAAATTGCGGCCGGCGTTCGCCAAGCGTGGCATCCGGCTCGATCGCACGGTGGACCCCGAGATTACCTACACCTACTTCAATATGCAGGACACGATCGACGGCAAGCCCAATCCCGTGGGCGGCAACGCGCTCGAAAAGATCGCGCTGCGCCGCGCGATCGCGATGGCCTACAAGATCGGCGACCAGATCCGCATCCTCCGCAAGGGCCAGGCGGTGCGCGCCGAGTACCCGATCCCGCCCGGCATCGCGGGGCACGACCCCGCCTACCGCTTCGGCATCCCGTACGACCCCGCGACCGCCAATGCCCTGCTCGATCATTTCGGCTACCGCAAGGGCTCCGACGGCTACCGCAGCCTGCCCGACGGCAAGCCGCTGGTAATCCGCTATTCGTCCACGCCGACCGAGCGCGACCGGCAGTTGGATGAGCTGATGAAGCGCTCGCTCGATTCGATCGGCGTGCGGCTGGAGGTGCACAAGGAGCGCTTTGCCGAGCAGCTCAAGCTCGAGCGCCGCTGCCGCCTGATGGTGCGCGGCGCGGCGTGGATCGCCGATTACCCGGATGGCGACAACTTCATGCAACTGCTCTACGGCCCGAACACCGGGCAGAGCAATATTGCCTGCTACCGCTCCGCCGACTACGACCGGATGTACGAGAGCTCGCGCACGCTGCCTGACGGGCCCGAGCGCAATAGGCTGTACCGCGCGATGGCGCGCAGGATGGAAGCCGACACGGTATGGATCATGGGCGACAGCCGCTACCGCAACTACCTGCTGCAGCCGCAGGTGATCGGCTTCAAACGCCACCCGATCCTGCACCAGGTGTGGGCCAATATGGACCTCGATCCGAAAGCGCGGCGATAAATGGCCATGACCCAGTCTTTCCGTTCCGTCAATTCCCTGCGCCTCGCGACGGGCGTGGTCTGTGCGTGCGTCATCGCTTCGGCCGCTGCCGCAGCGCCGGGAGCCCGGGAGTCGCGCGTGCCGCTGTGGGACGCGCCGGCGACCCAGAAGCAGTGTGCCGCCACGCTGCGCCAGGCGCGTGCTCAGGCGGCCGCGCTCGCGGGCATGCCGCTCGCGCAGGCGAGCGCGGCGCGCGTGTATCGGGCCTGGGACCGCCTCGCGATGCTCGTCGAGGACATGCAGGGACCGGCTGAACTGCTCGCCAACGTGTCGCCCGACAAGGCGACGCGCACCGCGGCGGATGCCTGCAGCCTCGAGCTGGTCGCTTTTGCGACCGAGTTGTATCAGAACGAGGCGATCTACGCACGCTTGCGGCGCACCGAGCCGGCCGACGAGATCGATCGCAAGCTGAAGCAGGACGTGAGCGAGGCCTTCGAGGACACCGGTGTCGCGCTTCCCATCGAGAAGCGCTCGCGCATGAAGGCGATCCTGCAACGCCTGGAGGAAATCCAGCAGAGCTTCGCGCGCAACATCCGCGACAACACGACGCGGCTCGCCTTCAGCGCGCGGGAGGTCGAGG
>JAOUFA010000143.1 GCA_029858545.1 Betaproteobacteria bacterium | reverse complement strand
GGTGAACGAGGTCACCCGAAGATCGATACTCGAAGCGGGGCCACCTCCCCCACCGCCTCCTCCACCGCCGCAAGCACTCAGCAAGAGACAGAGAATCCCTGCCACAGACGAAAAGCGATGCGTTGGAATGCGCACGTCATGTCTCTCCATAAATTGGTCGAACAATATTCCTGATCCCGGTTGCGGGGCATTCCAATTCCCTCCCCACCTCCCCACCAAACCTCAACGCTCGTAAGCGCCGAAACCGCAATCCGCAGGTATGATACCGATGATCGCCGGGCAACGCGCCACCTGGGTGGGTCTTTTTTTTATCCGCGCGCTGCGCCGCGAATTCTACATATTTGATATGTTGGCTGCCACCGGATCCGCCGGCTGTTTTGCATCGAGTCTAACCAGGACAAGAGATCAATGACGCGCCTGAGAGTTGCCCTGACGATCGTTGTGCTGGGCGCCGTGAGTTTGCTCGTCGCCTGCGGCGGACGGGGAAACTCGGCGCCACCGTCCTACACGATCGGCGGCACGGTGTCGGGCCTTGCCGACACGGGGCTCGTCCTTCGCAGCGGCGGCGCCGATAGTCTAAGTATCGCGACCAATGGGCCATTCACCTTCGCTTCGCGTATAGCAAACGGCTCCGCCTACCTCGTCACGGTCTATGCGCAGCCGGCAAGCCAGACCTGCACGGTCAGCAACGGCTCCGGGACGATGGGAACGAGCGACATCGCCAGTGTGAGCGTCACCTGCGTCACCGGGTTTTCGCTTGCCGGGGCCGCCGACCCCCTCGCCTCGCAGGAATGGCATCTGAAGAACACCGGCCAGAGCGGATTCGCCGATTTCGGCGGCGTTGCGGGAATGGATATCAATGTCGATCCGGTCTACAACGCCGGTCAGTCGGGCAAGGGCGTCATCGTCGCGATCGTCGACAGCGGCATGGAGATCGCTCACGAGGATCTGGCGGCGAACGTGCTGCCGGGCGGGTCATGGAATTTCATCAACAACACCACAAACCCGACCAACTCTGCCACCACCGGCGACCACGGCACCAGCGTTGCCGGGATCATTGCCATGGCGCGCAATGCCGTGGGCGGACTCGGCGTGGCGCCGGCTGCCAGCCTGAAGGCATTCAATTTTCTCTCTGCCTCGCAAAGCATCTCGACGCAAGTGAACTCGCTGGGCGCCTCGGCCTCGAATCCGAATAGCGCCGATGCCGCTGTCTTCAACCAAAGCTACGGGATCAGCCCGATGAGCGATACGCCGATCGACCCGACCGTCGAGGCGCAATTCGCCGCGGGCAGCAGCCTGCTGCGCGGCGGCAAGGGCGCGCTCTATGTGAAGGCGGCCGGCAACGGCTACTCCGATACGGTTGCCTATCCCACCTGCCCCCTGCGTCCGGGAATGTCCTGCGAGAACTCCAACTTCGATCCGGAAAATGCGATTCCCTATCAGATCGTGGTCGGCGCGATCAATGCCAATGGGCTCAGCGCCAGCTACGCGAGCGTGGGCTCTTCCGTCTGGATCACCGCGCCAGGCGGCGAAGGCGGATTCAATGCGAGCGTCGCGGGGTTCGGCTACACCCCTGACGTCTATCAGCCCGCGATAATCACTGCCGACCAGTCGGGCTGCACGAAGGGCTATTCGGTCACCGCTGCCAATACCAGCGAATTCGACAATGGACTGGGCTTGAACAGCAACTGCAACTACACGAGCACGATGGATGGATCATCGGCGGCCGTGCCGGTCACGACAGGCGTAATCGCGCTCCTGCTCGAAGCGAACCCCGCGCTGACCTGGCGCGATGTGAAACACATTCTCGCCACCACCGCGCGCAAGATTCATCAGACGATTCCCCCGTACTCTGTCACCCTGCCGGACGGCCCCTTCGTCGCCGAGCCGGCCTGGACCACCAACGCGGCCGGCTACAGCTTCCACAACTGGTACGGCTTCGGCATGGTCGACGCCTCCGCTGCCGTCAATATGGCCAAGACCTATGCGTCGGGCCAGCTCGGCAGCTTTGCCGATACGGGCTGGATCTCGAGTGGCGCCCTCGCGCTCGCGATTCCGGACAATAGCGTCACCGGTGCGACCCACGCGCTGACCGTCCCCGCCACCCCGGCCCCGGCCGTCGAGGCCGTGCAGATTCGCGTCACCGCGACCCACACCTGGACCGGCGATCTCGCCATCGAGCTGACCTCGCCGAGCGGAACGCGCAGCGTGCTAAAGAACGGCAATGATGGATTCAATGGCGCGCAGGGTCTGAACGGCATGCTGCTCTTGAGCAACGCGTTCTATGGCGAGCCCGCCGCGGGCAACTGGACGATCAAGGTCGTCGACGCCACCGCGCTCGATTCCGGCACACTCACCCAATGGGAAATCCGCGTCTTCGGACATTGATCCGATTCGCGTCCGACAAGGCCGACAACGATATGCCAATCCGACCCCGCATCGCGCTATGCCTGCTGTTCATCGCGCCGCTCGCATTCGCCCAGAAGCCTGTCAAACCGGAAACCGCGCAGGCAGCGCAGCACTCGACGCTTCTCAAGACGCTGCGCCGCGGCAACGCGCTCATCGTGAACCGCATGCGCTACGAGCATCTGCCCGAGGTCTTCGCCCTCGAGCGCGCGTCGCAGTCGGAAACTCCGGCCGCGGCCATCGCGCGCATCGGCTCACACGGCGGTGAGACGATCGAAACTCGTGGCAATCTGCTGCTCTATCGCTCGCCCCAGGCCAAGCAGGCCCGCGCCGAACGCCTGGGCGGAACCAATGTCTACCCCACGGTGCTCAACACGCATAGCGGAAAGATCGGCGTGCTGACCGGTGTGCTGGTGGTCAAGCCCCGCAGCATGGCCGATGCACGCAGCATCGCGGACAGCCATGGCCTGGAGATCGTGCATGAGTATCCGCAGCTGCAAACCGTGCTGGTCAGGGTGGCGCAGCAGGCCGACATCATCGCCACGACCACGGCGATCGGCAAGGACGCGCGCGTCGCGAACCTCTACCCGGAAATCATCGAGCATCGGCGAACGCCGCGCTGAGGCGCGCGCAGCGCACGAGCCGCTACCAGCCTTGGCCCGACCCGATGCCGAAATGAGGCTCGACCGCGATCGAGCACGCTGCGCCCGGCGAGGGTCTCTGCGGCAGTTCGCAGTCCGGACGCGGCAGCTCGGGATACACCCGGCACGCGACCCTTGTCTTGCCCACCTGCCTCGGGCGAAGGCGGCTGTCGATCACGCCACACCAAGGGGGAGGGGCTAGCATGAACCGCCGCCAGACACCGGAGCGCAGCGACGAGCGTCTCCTGTCATCGGAGATCTTCCCCGGCGAGCGAGCGCCCCGCGAGCACCTCGCGCTTGGCAGCTGGCACGAGGCGGCGCGCGAACTGCCCGTCTATCGCCGCTGCGACGTGCTGGTCGTCGGTGGCGGCCCCTCCGGTACTGCGGCGGCGGTCGCCGCGGCGCGCGCGGGCGCGCAGGTGGTGCTGCTCGAACGCTACAACCATCTCGGCGGGTTGTCGACCGGAGGACTGGTGTTATGGATCGACCGCATGACCGACTGGGAAGGCAGGCACGTCATCCGCGGCTTCGCCGAGCAGATTCTCGATCGCCTGCCCGCCGAGGCGATCGCCGGTCCGGCGCGCGACGAATGGGGCTCGCGCGATGCGGCACGCGCAGCGCACTGGTCGCAGCGCACCGCGGCCTACCACGGCGTGGTGACCTGGTCGCCGACGATCGACCCCGAGCGCCTGAAGCTCGCTTCACAGGATCTGGTGCTGGAACAAAAGGTGCACCTCGTCTATCACTGCTGGGCCGCGATGCCGATCGTGGAAGGCGGTTCGGTGCGCGGCGTGGTGTTCGAGAGCAAGGCCGGCCGCCAGGCGCTCTTCGCCCGGGTGGTGGTCGATGCAACCGGCGACGGCGATCTGTTCGCTCGCGCCGGCGCGGCCTGCGATACCGATATCGAGCGCGACGACATCCATCACTGCATGAACACCGCGTGGCTGTTCGGCGGCGTGGACATGGAACGCTGGCTGGAATTCAAGGCCGGCCAGCCCACGCAGTTCGCCGAGTTCATGTCACGCGGGCGCGATCAGCTGCGTTACTTCGAGCGCCCCTTCGTCTCCTGGCGCAACGACATCGCGCTCTTCATGGGCCCGCGCCAGTCGGGCTATTCGGCGCTCGATCCGGATGATCAGACCGAAGTCGAGATTCGCTCGCACAAATTGATGGCGCAGCACCTGGATTACTACCGCACCCACGCGCCCGGCTTCGACCAGGCCCATCTGCTGCAAAGCGCGCCGCAGCTCGGCGTGCGTCACAGCCGGCGCCTGGTCGGCGTGAAGAAACTCGTCCGCGCACAGTGGCCCGCCGGCGGCGCGCTCGAGGACGAAATCGGCGTCACGCCGAGCGTCTCGCCCAAGTTTCCGAACATCTCGATTCCCTACGGCGCGCTGGTGCCGGAAGCACTCAACGGTCTGCTCGCCTGCGGCCGGCACATCTCCTGCGATCCGAATTCGCACGGCTTCCTGCGCGAGATTCCGCAATGCTGGATCACGGGGCAGGCGGCGGGCACGGCGGCCGCGCTCGCGGTACAGCGCGGCGTGGCGCCGCGCGCGATCGACATCGCCGAGCTGCAATCGGCGCTGCTCGCGCAAGGCGTGTATCTGCGTCCGGCCGCGCGCCGCGCCGAAGCGGCCGCCGCGCAGGATCGTACGACCTAGCGCGCCTTCAATCGACCTTCGCGCCGGTACGCCGGATCACCTCGCCCCAGCGTTCGACCTCTTCGCGCATGAACCTGGCCAGTGCGTCGGGACCGGCGCCGCTCGCCTGGAAGTAGATCGCCGCCATGCGGCCGCGAACTTCCTCGCTACCGAGAATGCGCGACAGTTCCGACGCCAGGCGTCCGACCACCGGCTGCGCGGTCTTCGCCGGTACGACGATGCCGATCCACGCCGTCGACTGGAACCCCGGGAAACCCCCTTCGGCGACTGTCGGCAACTCCGCCAGGATCGGACTGCGCTCGGCCGAGGTCACCGCAAGCGCCTTCAGCCGACCCGCCTTGACGAGCGGCATCGCGGTGGCCGGAACGACGAAGCCGGCGGCGATCTGCCCGCCGACCATCGCCGCGATCGCCTGCGGACTGCCTGGATAGGGCACATGCACCAGGTCGATCCCCGCCCGCGTCTTGAGCAGTTCCATCGTCAGGTGTGACGCACTGCCGTTGCCGACCGAACCATAGTTGAGCACGCCGGGCTTTGCCTTGGCGCGCGCCACCAGTTCCTGCAGCGTGCCGATGCCGAGATTGGCGTCCACGACGAGCACGTTCGGACTCGCCGCAACCAGCACCACCGGCTCCAGGTCGCGGAACGGATCATAGGGAAGCTTCTTGTACAGCACGGTGTTCACCGCCAGCGGTCCACCGATCGTCAGCCCCATCGTGTAGCCGTCGGGTGCGGCATGGGCGACCAACGCAGTGCCCAGATTGCCGCCGGCGCCCGGCCGGTTTTCGACAATCACCGGCTGTCCCAACGCCGCGCCGAGCTTGTCGTTGAACATGCGCGCGATCAGGTCGGGCGAACTGCCGGGCGGAAAAGTGACGATCAGTTTGATCGGATGCGCGGGCCAGCCGGCGGCATCCGGAGACTGCGCGGATACCGCGGAGGACAGCACCGGGAACAGGACACACAGCGCGGCAAGCAGTCGTAGTGTTTTCATAGTGGTGGAGGAAGGAATCAGGATGTCGGTGGAAGAAGGAAGCACTGCAGCGATTGTAACCACAAACCCCTCCTCCGGGTCCCGGGCCACTGAAGCTCGAAGATGAGGCATGCCAGCCCCTACAATAGCGGCAATGAAACCCGAAGCCGCTTCTCATTCCGCCACCGACGCGTTCGCCGGCCACACGCCCATGATGCAGCAGTACCTGCGCATCAAGGCCGAGCACCCGGAGATCCTGCTCTTCTACCGGATGGGGGATTTCTACGAGCTGTTCTTCGACGACGCCGAACGCGCCGCGCGACTGCTCGACATTACGCTGACCACGCGCGGCGCATCGGCCGGCCAGCCGATCAAGATGGCGGGGGTGCCCTATCACGCGGCCGAACAGTATCTCGCCCGGCTGGTGAAGCTGGGTCATTCGGTGGCGATCTGCGAGCAGATCGGCGACCCCGACACGTCAAAGGGTCCGGTCGAACGCAGGGTGATGCGCATTGTGACCCCGGGGACGCTTACCGACGCGGCGCTGCTCGACGAGAAATCGGACAACCTGCTGCTCGCGCTCGCGGCCGAGCGCGACACGGTGGGCCTCGCCTGGCTGTCGCTTGCGAGCGGCGCACTGCGCGCGACCGAAATTCCACGCGCACGGCTTGTTGCCGAACTGCGCCGCATCGCGCCCGCGGAATTGCTCGTCGCGGACGCGAGCCCGCTGCTCGAGTCGCTCGCCGGCTGGACCGTGACGCGCCTGCCCGACTGGCAGTTCGACTTCGCGGCCGGCAGCCGGCGCCTCCTCGAACAGCTCGGTGCGGCGAGCCTCGCCGGCTACGGTTGCGAGGATCTGCGCCCCGCGATCGCCGCCTGCGGCGCACTGCTCGACTACGCGAGAAAAACCCAGGGGCAGGCACTGGTCCATGTGAACGCGATCTCCCCCGAACACGCGGGCGAATACCTGCGCATGGATGCCGCGACGCGCCGCAACCTGGAACTCACCGAAACCCTGCGCGGCGAACCCTCCCCGACGCTCTTTTCATTGCTCGATGAATGCGCGACCGGTATGGGCAGCCGCGCGCTGCGCCACTGGCTGCACCACCCGCTGCGCGACCGGGCACAACTTGCCGCGCGACACGACGCGGTCGAGGCGCTCGATCGCGAGGCTCAGGGGGTCCATGCCATCTTGCGGCGCTTCGCCGATGTCGAGCGCATCGCCGCGCGCATCGCGCTGAAGAACGCCCGGCCGCGCGACCTGTCCAGTCTGCGCGAGAGTCTCGACGAGCTCGACGCACTCATCGCCGCGCTGCCCGCGCCGCGCCCGCCGCTGCTCGAGGAGGCCGCGCAGGATCTCGCCACACCGGCCGACCTCGTCGATCTCCTTCGGCGCGCGGTGCAGGCTGAACCCGCCGCACGCGTGATCGACGGCGGGGTGATCGCAGATGGCTATTCGGCGCCGCTCGACGAACTGCGTCAGCTTCAGTCGAACGCAGGAGAATTCCTCGTCGCGATGGAAACGCGCGAGCGAGCACGCACCGGCATCGCCAATCTGCGCGTCGCCTACAACCAGGTGCACGGCTATTACATTGAGATCACCCACTCGAACGCGGCCAAGGTACCCGAAGACTACCGGCGCAGACAGACGCTGAAGAACGCCGAACGCTACATCACCCCCGAGCTGAAGGCCTTCGAGGACAAGGCGCTGTCGGCGCGCGATCGGGCGCTTGCGCTCGAGAAGTCGCTCTACGAAGCGCTCGTCGATACGCTCGGCGCGCAGGTCCCGCGCCTGCAGCGGATCGCACGCGCGCTCGCACAACTGGACGTCCTCGCCTGCTTCGCCGCGAGCGCGGCGCGGCGCGGCTACTGCCGCCCGCATTTCGTCGAGGAAATCACCCTCGACATCGAGGCCGGCCGCCACCCGGTGGTCGAGGCGCAGATCGAGCGCTTCATCGCCAACGATTGTCGCCTGTCCGCCGCGCGCCGCATGCTGCTCATCACCGGCCCCAACATGGGCGGCAAATCGACCTTTATGCGCCAGGTCGCGCTGATCACGCTGATGGCGCATATCGGCGCCTTCGTGCCGGCGAAGACAGTGCGCCTCGGGCCGGTCGATCAGATCTTCACCCGCATCGGCGCGGCCGACGACCTTGCCGGCGGTCGCTCGACCTTTATGGTCGAAATGACCGAGAGCGCCGCGATCCTGCACAACGCGACCGAGAAGAGCCTGGTGCTGATGGACGAGGTCGGGCGCGGCACCTCGACCTTCGACGGGCTCGCCCTCGCCTGGGCGATCGCGCGCCATCTGGTCGAGAAAAACCGCTCGATGTCCTTGTTCGCGACGCACTACTTCGAGATGACCCGGCTCGCGCTCGAATACCGCGAAGTGGCCAATGTGCACCTGGATGCCGTCGAGCACAAGGATACGATCGTGTTCCTGCACGCGGTCGAGGAGGGACCCGCGAGCCAGAGCTACGGCCTGCAGGTTGCGAGCCTTGCCGGCGTACCGAAGGCGGTGATTCGCCAGGCGAAGAAGACCCTCGCGGCACTCGAGGAGCAAAGCGTCGCGCGCGCGGGACAGGGCGATCTCTTTCTCGGCCCGCCCACCAGCGATGCCGAAGCCGAGCCGGCTGCCGATCCGCTGCGCGAAGCGCTGGAGCGTATCAATCCCGATGATCTGTCGCCGCGTGAAGCGCACGAGTTGCTCTACCGGCTCAAGATCCTCTGAAGGCGGCGCGCGGAGCACAGGTATACTCGCGCCCCCATGCAGCTCGTCGACATCGGCGCCAATCTTACGCACTCCAGTTTCCACGAGGATCTTTCCCAGGTCCTCGAGCGCGCGCGCGGCGCGGGCGTCGCACGGATCATCGTCACCGGAACGACGGTTACCGAAAGCCGGCAGGCGGCGCTGCTTGCGCAGACCTACCCGGAATTTCTCTACGCCACCGCAGGAGTGCATCCGCACCATGCACGCGAGTGCGATGCGCACACGATCGCAGACCTGCGTGCCCTGGCCGCATTGCCGCAAATCGTTGCGTTGGGGGAATGCGGACTCGACTGGAATCGCAATTACTCCCCCC
>JAOUFA010000573.1 GCA_029858545.1 Betaproteobacteria bacterium | reverse complement strand
TCAACGAGGTGATCAAACACCTCCCGCAGCGCTATCCCTTCCTCATGATCGACCGTGTCAAGGAATGCGAACCGGGCAAGCGCATCCTCGCGCTGAAGAACGTCACCGCGAACGAACCGCACTTCCCCGGGCATTTTCCAAATCGTGCAATCATGCCCGGAGTCTTAATTCTGGAGGCTATGGCGCAAGCCGCAGCGATCCTCGGCTTTCGCACAATGGGCGAAGCACCCGACGAGAACTCCGTCTACTACTACGCGGGGATCGACAACGCGCGCTTCAAGAAGCCGGTGGTGCCCGGCGATCAGCTGGAGATCGAAGTACTGCTCGTCGCGCACAAGCGCGGGGTGTGGAAGTTTGCCTGCACGGCTCGCGTCGACGCCGAGGTGGTCACCGCTGCCGAAATTCTGTGTGCGCTGCGCAGCGTAGGAGACGACAAGAAATGATTCATGCCACGGCGATCGTGCATCCGAAGGCGAAGCTTGCCGAAGGGGTGACGGTCGGCGCTTTCTCGATTATCGGCGAACAGGTCGAACTCGGCGAAGCTTGTTCGGTCGGTGCGCACGTCGTGATCGAAGGGCGGACGCGGATCGGTGCGCGCAACCGAATATTTCATTTTGCCGCTATCGGAGGGCAGCCACAGGACAAGAAGTATGCGGGAGAGGATACCGCCCTCGAGATCGGCGACGACAACACGATTCGCGAATACGTCACCATCAGTTGCGGCACCGCGCAGGACGTTGGCGTAACTCGCCTCGGCAACGATAATTGGATCATGGCGTATACGCATATCGCGCATGACTGCCAGGTTGGCAGCCATGCGATTCTTGCCAACCTTACGCAGCTGGCCGGCCACGTCCGGGTCGACGATTGGGCGATCCTCGGCGGCGGGAGCCTGGTGCACCAGTTCGTGCATATCGGCGCGCACAGCTTCGTGGGGGTTGGAACGCGGCTCACGCAAGACCTCCCTCCATACGTAACCGTGTCGGGTGCCGAACCCAAGCCTTACGGCATCAACAGCGAAGGACTGCGACGTCGAGGCTATTCCGCGCAGGCGATCGATGAGATCAAGCGTGCGTACCGAACGCTGTATCGTTCCGGCCTGAGCCTGGACGATGCCAAACGCGAACTCGCCGCGCAGGCGGAGTCCTGCCCGGAAGTCATCCCGCTGATCGAGTTCCTGCGCGATTCGAATCGCGGTATCGTGCGCTAGCCGTGCGCGAAGAAGTGCGGCACATCGGAATGGTGGCGGGTGAAACTTCGGGCGATCTGCTCGGTGGACACCTCATCGCCGCGCTCCGTTCTCGTCGCCCGGGACTGAGTTTCTCCGGGATTGGCGGTCCGCGCATGGTGGAGCACGGCTTCGAAAGTCACTACGCGATGGACCGTCTTGCGGTACTTGGTTACGCGGATGCGCTGCGCAATTATCGTGCAATCTCTGCGATTCGAACGAATCTCGGCAAGCGCTTCATTGCGGAGCGCCCGGCGCTATTCATAGGCGTGGATGCGCCGGATTTCAATCTCGGTCTTGAGCGTACTCTCAAGGAAGCCGGCATTCCGGCCGTACATTACGTCAGTCCGTCGGTGTGGGCGTGGCGCGGCTGGCGGGTGCGCAAAATTGCGCGATCCGTCACCCACATGCTCGCGCTGTTTCCTTTCGAGCCGAAGATCTACGATAAGGTCGGTGTACCGGTCACCTACGTCGGGCATCCGCTTGCCGACGAGATACCGCTCGAGGTCGACAAGGCCGAAGCGCGCACGCAGTTGCGCCTGCCGGCACGCAAACTGATCATCGCCCTGCTACCCGGGAGTCGACGTTCCGAGATGCAGCACATGGCGGAAACCTTCATCAGGACGGCGCACCGCCTTTACGAAGAAGTGAAGGACGTGCATTTCGTCTGTCCGACGGTGTCGAGAGAAACGCGCGATATGCTACAGGACGCACTGTATCGCTATGGCGGGCAGGATTTGCCGCTTACCCAACTCTTCGGCCATTCGCATGAAGCACTCGCCGCGGCCGACCTGGCATTGGTGGCGAGCGGGACGGCTACCCTCGAGGCCGCGTTGCTCAAGACACCCATGGTCATTACCTACAAGGTGTCGCCCGTCAACTGGCTGATCATGCGGCACATGA
>JAOUFA010000572.1 GCA_029858545.1 Betaproteobacteria bacterium | reverse complement strand
CACGCTGCGCGCGCTGCCGCGCGACGGTCCGGCGGTGCCGGTCGCGGTGGTGGCGCCTGTCGATCTGGCGCAGGAACTCGAACGGGAGCTCGATCGCAGCGTCGCCGCGGAGGATCGCGTTGTGTTCCGCGTGATCGGCATGGACCGGGCGCGGCGCGCGGCGGGATTGCGGCATCCGCCGCAGACCCCGGGCGCCGAACTGCTGTATCTCGCGCTCGCCGTCAAGACTCCGCCGGTCGAACAGTACGCGCAACGTGCCGAGCGCAGCAGCTTCTTTTTCTGGCGTATCCAGCGCGCGCTGATCGCGGCGGGCGCGCTCGGCCTGAGCGTTGGCGCCCTGTACGCGGGCGGACTGTGGCGCGAAACCTACGAGGCGCGCGAGCGGACCGAGCAGGCGAGGCTCGAGGCACGCGGTGCGGCACGTCAATACGAGATGATCACCGAGACTTTTCCGGTCACGCAAACCTCGACCGAAAACCTCAAGGTCACGGTCGCCGGGTTCCGCAGGATCGCGGCGCAATCGGGTTCGCCCGAGCCCGTGCTCGCGTCTTTGTCGCGCGTGCTCGATCAATTTCCAAAGATCCAGATCGATACCCTGACCTGGAATGCGGCACACGCCGATGCGGCACTCGGCGAGGCGCAGGCCGGCACCGAATCCAAGGCGGGGGCGCAGAAGGAGTCGGCCGAGAACCTGGAGATCGCGGGCCGCCTCGCCGCGCAGCAACGCGGCGACTATCGGGCGATCGTCGCCGAAGTCGAGCGCTTCACGCAGGCGCTGCGCGGCATCCAGGGCTGGAGGCTCGGCAAAGCCCGGCTGCCTTTCGACGTTACCCCCGAAGGCGTGCTGACCGGCGATATGCGCACCGGCCACGCCGAACGCGAGGAAACCCGTTTCAGCGTGCAACTTACCCGGATCGCGCCATGAGCCGGACCAACGGCCCGCGCAAATTCGCGCTCCCCGCACTGGCTTGCGCGCTGCTCTGGATCGCGGGCGCGCTGCTGGTGTGGAGCGCCAGCCAGGCGCTCGTCGATGCGCGGCGCGACCTGTCGGCGGCGCGCGCCGACCTCAGAACGCAGCGCGCGCGTCTCGCGAGCATCGCCGAGGAAGAGCGCGAAGTGAAGGAAAAACTGACGGTGTATCGTGCGCTGCTCGCCACCCGCGTGATCGGCGCGGAGCGCAGGCTGGACTGGGCCGACACCATCACGCGAGTCCGCGCCGAAAGGGATTTGCTCGACGTGCGCTACCGCATCGAGCGCCAGACCTTGCTGCGCTCGGCGGCGGGAAAACCCGCGCCGGTGGATTTCTTCGCGAGTTCGATGCGAGTGCAGCTCGCGCTGTTGCACGAGGAGGATCTGCTGCGTTTTCTGTACGATCTGCGTCAGTCGGGCAACGCCTTTCACGCGGTGCGCAACTGCCAATTGCAGCGCGCCGCGGGGGGCGAGAGCATACGCGGCATCGTGCCGCGCCTGCATGCGGATTGCCGCATCGACCTGATCACCATCATCGACCGCGGAGCGAAGCCGTGAGTCCTGCCGCGCGGTGGCTGCTCGCCTTGCTGCTCACCCTGCCTGCCGCGCCGGCCGCTGCGCAGGAACTCGGGCGGCTGTTCTTTTCGCCCGCGGAGCGCGCCGCGCTCGATGCGCGGCGCAAGGCGAGGCTGCCCGACAAGCCCGCCGCGGGCCTCGAATCGACGAGCACGCGCGTTGACGGCTACGTGCTGCGCTCGCGGGGCCGGCCGACGGTGTGGGTCAACGGCCAGGCGCAGGCAGGCGAAGTGCGCCTCGGGCGCGACCCTGCCGCTCCGGGCCGTGTCGCGGTGCCGGGGTCCGAGGGGCGTGGACGCACCGGACTGCGTGTCGGCGAGACCTACGACAGTGCGAGCGGCGAAGTGCGCGATGTGATCGGCACGGGTGAGGTGCGCGTCGAGCGCGGGGGGGCGAGATGAAGAGGCGTCATGTCGGCAAGCGCCGTACCGGGCGCGGCTTCGTCGTGCTGGCGGTGGCGGCGATTCTGATATTCGCGGTTGCCTGGGCGCTCTTCTCTGGGTTCGCGACGGGGGGGCGCGTTGCCGAGGATCGCGTGCACAATGCCCAGGTGCTGCAACAGGCGAAACAGGCGCTGATTGGCTGGG
>JAOUFA010000571.1 GCA_029858545.1 Betaproteobacteria bacterium | reverse complement strand
AGGCCCAGCGCAGGGTCTCGCGCACTTGCGCAACGGCCGAATCGTACCCCCAAACGAGGTCCTCCCGCGACAGCCCCTTTTCGACTCGGGCGGCGGCCTCGACGGCGAGCCGCGCGTACTCGGGCAGCGCCGTCTTGCGGTGCCAGGCGAGGAACGCGGCGATGCGCGCCTCCAGTTCGTCGGCCTGTCCGCCATGTACGTCGAGATAGCTCTTCGCCTCCCAGCGCAGCAGGGTATCCGCGTTGTCATAGGCAAGCCGCACCGAACTGCATCCCGCGAGCAGCAGCGCGAACGCGATCGCCGCGCACACCGCGGCGCGCGGCCGAAACTCAGGTCCGGCGCGGCGGCACCACATGCATTCCGCCATCGACATAGACGATCTGGCCGGTCACCTGCGTCGCGCCCTCGATAAGCCAGACGATGGTTTCGGCCACGTCCTGCGGCTGCGCGACCGAACCCAGCGGCGCCAGGTTCGCGTAGGCCCCGCGCACGCGTTCGTAGCGCTCGTCGCCGTACGCTTCCGCCATCCAGGACGTCTCGACGAAGCCGGGCGCGACGACATTCACCCGCACCTCCGGCGCGAGCACGCGCGCGAGCGACATCGACACCGTGTTGAGCGCCGCCTTCGACGCGGCGTAGGCAATCGAGGAACCGGCCGCATTGCGCGAGGCGAGCGAACCCACGTTGACCACCGCGCCGCGCGCCTCGCGCAGCGCCGCCGCCGCGGCGCGGCACATCTGGAAAGCACCGATCACGTTCACCGCGTAGATGCGCTGGAAATCGTCGGCCGACAGGCCGTCGAGCTCGGCGTGCGCGACGAACTTGGTGGTGCCGGCGTTGTTGACCAGCGCATCGACCCTGCCCCAGCGCTCGAGCGCGGCCTGCACCAGCCGCTTGCAGTCGACATCGCTCGCCACATCGGCCTGCACCGCGATCGCCTCGGGTGCGCACTGCTCGGTGATGTCGCCGGCCTGCTGCAGGCTCTTCGTGTAGTTGATCGCCACGCGCCAGCCGCGCCGCGACAATTCCAGCGCCGTCGAGGCGCCGATGCCCGACGACGAACCCGTGACAATCGCCACCTTCGCTTCACTCATGACCGCCCCCCGCCTCCGTGTTGATCGGGCCTCTCAAAAATAGTGGCGCCCCAGCCATTCGGCCACCAGCACCGGCTTGTCGCCGCCTTCGCGCTCGACCGTCGTCTCCCAGGTCACCTGCACGCCGCCGCCGATCTTCTCCCAGGCCGCGAGCTTGAAACGCGCGCGGATCCTCGATCCGGAGCGCAGCGGCGCAGTAAAGCGCACGCGGTTCAGACCATAATTGATGCCCATCTTGCGGTCGGCGAACGCGAACGTGCGCTCGGCGAGATGCGACAGCAGCGACAGAGTGAGAAAGCCGTGCGCGATGGTGCCGCCGAAGGGCGAGGCCTTGGCGCGCTCGCGGTCGACGTGGATCCACTGAAAATCGTCGATCGCGCGCGCGAAAAGATCGATTCGCTCCTGGGTCACTTCGATCCAGGGTGACACGGCGATCTCCTCGCCGACGCGATGTTCCAGGCTGTGCAGGCTGAGCGGGGCGGTCAATTCATCCTCCCGGGACAAAGACGGATTGTAACGACTGCCGGCGCGCCTCCGCAGGCCCCCATGGCACCACCGCAGGATCGATCGAGAGTTTTGCATTTTCCGATCGCCGGCATTTGCCTGGCTGCGCATTCTTTGCAGCCGGGCAAAAAGCCGGAGAAGAACAAGATCCAATCCCCGCCGCGACCCAACCCCTCTACTCGAATTTGGAAAAATCCGGCTGGCGTTTCTCGAAGAATGCGTTCATTGCCTCGCGCGCCTCGGGCGAGCCGAGCCGCGTGCCGAACAGGCGCAGTTCCTCGGTCATCTGCGCCGCGACGGCCTCGCGCTGCGGGCGCTTCATCAGTTCCTTGGTGAGCCGCAGCGAGGCGGGGGGCAGCGCCGCGAGGCCGAGCGCCGCGTCGCGGCCGTACGCGAGCAACTCGCCCTCGGCGATGATCTCGGTGACGATTCCCGCGGCGAACGCCTTCGCGGCGCCGAACGGCCGGCCGAGCAGCAGCAGCTCGGCGGCACGCTGATAGCCCGCGAGCTGGGGCAGCAACAGGCTCGAGCCCGCCTC
>JAOUFA010000142.1 GCA_029858545.1 Betaproteobacteria bacterium | reverse complement strand
GGGGGATTTGAAGGGGGACGTGCCGCTCCCCTTTCATCGGGGGGATTTGAAGGGGGACGTGCCGCTCCCCTTTCATCGGGGGGATTTGAAGGGGGGCGTGCCGCTCCCCTTTCATTTCTGCAGGCTCCTCGCCAGCGGCAAGACCTTCTGTTGCAGGATCTCGGAGGTCAGGACCCCGATGCGCTTGTAGCGGATCACGCCTTCGCGATCGATCAGGTAGGTCTCGGGCACCCCGTACACGCCGTAATCGATGCCGATCCGTCCGTCGCGATCCTCGACCGACAGATCGTAGGGATCGCCATACTGCTTCAGCCAGGCGAGCGCCGCCCCATGCTGGTCCTTGTAGTTCAGTCCGAGCAGCGGGATCAGCTTCTGGCGCGCCAGCGCGACAAGATGCGGATGCTCCTCGCGGCAGGTCACGCACCAGGACGCCCAGACGTTCAATATCCATACCTTGCCGCGCATATCGGCCGGCGAGAAGCGCCGCTCGGGATCCTGCAGCACCGGCAAACTGAAGGCCGGCGCCGGCTTGTCGATGAGCGGCGAAGGTACTTCGCGCGGATCGAGCCCAAGTCCGACGGCGAGAAATACCACCATCACCAGAAAGATGCCGAGCGGCCAGAGATATTTCTTCACGCGCGCGCCTCCCCGCCGCGGGAGACCGCGACGCGTTCCTCGCCCCGGCGCTGCGCGACCCGGTAGCGCCGATCGGAGAGCGCGAACAGTCCGCCCAGGGCCATGATCAGGCAACCGCCCCAGATCCAGTCGACAAAGGGTTTGACGTGGATACGCACCGTCCAGGCCTGCTCGCCCACCTTTTCGCCCAGCGCGACATACAGGTCACGCGTGAATCCGGTGTCGATCGCCGCCTCGGTCATCGGCGTCTGCTGCACGCGGTAGACGCGCTTCTCGGGAGTGAGTTCGCCGACCACGCGATCTCCCTTGAGCACCGCGATGTGCCCGCGCGCGGCGACGTAGTTCGGCCCCTGCACCGACTCGACGCGGTCGAGCCGGAAGGTGTAGCCGCCCAGGGTCGCCGTGTCGCCCGGTTCCATGCGCAGATCGCGCTCGGCTTCATAGCCTTTCACCATCGCGACGCCGACCACGAACACGCCGACCCCGGCGTGCGCGATCAGCATGCCGATGAACGCCGCGGGCAGCGCGCGCAGTCGCCCGAACGCGCCGAGCGCCGCCGGCTGCGCGCGATAGCGCACGACGAAGCTGATCACGGTGGTGGCGAGAATCCATAGCGCGAGCAGCATGCCGAGAGCAAGCATCGCGCTCCAGCGTCCGAATGCGAGCGGCAGCAGCAGCGCGATCACGAGCACCGCGGCGAACGCCCAGCGCAGGCGCCTGGCAAGCGCCGCCATGTCGCCCTTGCGCCAGGCGACAAAGGGCCCGATTCCGATCAGCAGCAAAGCCGGCGCCATGAGCGGCGCGAACACCGCCTCGAAGTACGGCGGACCGACCGAAATCTTGCCGAGCCCGAGCGCGTCGAGAAACAGCGGGTACAGGGTGCCGAGCATCACCGCCGCGGTGGCGACGAGCAGCAGCACGTTGTTCACCAGGAGCATCGTTTCGCGCGAGAACAGTTCGAATTTGCCGCCCGGCGTGACGCGCGCCGCGCGCCAGGCAAACAGCGCGAGCGAGCCGCCCACCACCACCGCGAGAAAGGCGAGCACGAACACGCCGCGCCGCGGATCGGTGGCGAACGCGTGCACCGAGGTGAGCACCCCGGAGCGCACGAGGAAGGTACCCAGCAGACTCAGCGAAAAGGCGATGATCGCGAGCAATACCGTCCAGGTCTTGAACACCCCGCGCTTCTCGGTCACCGCGAGCGAATGCATCAGCGCAGTACCGACCAGCCAGGGCATGAACGAGGCGTTCTCGACCGGATCCCAGAACCACCAGCCGCCCCAGCCGAGTTCGTAGTAGGCCCAGAAGCTGCCGAGCGCAATGCCCAGCGTGAGGGAAATCCACGCCGCGGTGGTCCACGGGCGCGACCAGCGCGCCCAGCTCGCGTCGAGCTTGCCGTCCAGCAGCGCCGCGATGGCGAAGGCAAAGGCCACCGAGAAGCCGACATAGCCCATGTAGAGCATCGGCGGGTGGAACACCATGCCGGGGTCCTGCAGCAGCGGGTTGAGATCGCGCCCGTCTTCGGCGCCGGGCAACAGCCGCTCGAACGGATTCGAGGTGAACAGCATGAAGCACAGAAAACCCACGCTCACCAGCCCCATCACGCCGAGGATGCGCGCCACCATCTCGTCGGGGAGGCTGCGGCTGAATACCGTCACCGCGAGCATCCACAGGGCGAGCATCTGCACCCATAGCAGCAGCGAACCCTCGTGACCGCCCCACACCGCGCTCAGGCGGTAAAAGAGCGGCAGCGCGGTATTGGAATGGTTGGCCACGTAGGTGACCGAAAAATCGTTCGCATAGAAAGAATAGCCGAGCGCGACGAAGGCAATCGCGACGAATACGAACTGCCCCTGCGCGGCGGGGCGCGCGACGGCGATGAAGCCCGGATTACCGCGCGCCGCGCCGATAAGCGGCAGCGTGCCCTGCACCAGCGCCAGCATCAGCGCGACGATCAATGCGAAGTGGCCCAGTTCAGGAATCATTTCTTTGCTCCAGTGTCGGGGCCGCCCGGAGCGGCGGACCCTTTTTCGGTTGCCGCCTTGGCGGCGTGCGCCTTCTCGATGGCCTGCGCCGCCTCGGGGGGCATGTAGTTCTCGTCATGCTTGGCGAGCACTTCGGTGGCGCGGAACGTTCCGCCGGCTTCGAGTTTTCCCTGGGCGATCGCGCCGCGCCCTTCCTTGAACAGGTCGGGGAGTATCCCGGTGTAGAGCACCGTGACGCGCTTGGCCGTGTCGGTGACAACGAACTCCGCGGTCAGCCCGTCGGCGCGGCGCTTGAGGCTGCCCGCCTCGACCAGTCCCCCGATGCGAAAGGTCCGGTCGACCGGCGCCTCGCCCGCGGCAACCTGGCTCGGGCTGAAGAAGAAGGCGACGTTGCCGCGCAGCGCATTGAGCACCAGCCCGACCGCGATCGCCAGTGCCACGAGGCCGGCGGCGATCAGCGCAAAACGGCGATGGCGCGGTTTCATGTCCGCCCCCGCGCCGCCAGCGTGCGCCGCAGCGCGCGCGCGCGATGCACCAGCGCCACGACTTCCCACGCGATGCACATCGCCGCCACCGCGTACGAACCCCAGACATAGACGGCGTAGCCGCCCATCGCGAAAAACTCCCCTGCGCTTGCCCAGTTCATGCCTTGCCTTTCATCGATTCGACCCACGCCGCATCGCGCTCGCGCTCGAGAATGATCGAGCGCGCGCGCGCGAAACACACCGCGAAGCTGTACATCCAGGCCGCGAGCGCCATGACGAGCATGCCGAGCAGCATGGTCTTGGCCATCGCCGGCGCGCGCGTCAGGCTCACCGACGCCCCCTGGTGCAGGGTGTTCCACCACTGCACCGAAAAATAGATGATCGGGATGTTGACCACCCCCACCAGCGCGAGGATCGCCCCGGCACGATCCGCACGGCGCACGTCGGGAATCGCGCCTTTCAGCGCGATGAAGCCGAGATAGAGAAAGAGCAGGATCAGTTCCGAGGTGAGGCGCGCATCCCACACCCACCAGGTGCCCCAGGTGGGCTTCCCCCACAACGCCCCGCTCCACAGCGCGACGAAGGTGAACATCGCGCCGGTGGGCGCGATCGCCGAGGCCATCATCCCCGACAGGCGCGTGTTGAGCACGAATCCCGCCGCCGCCCAGAACGCCATGATCACGTAGAGGAACATCGACATCCATGCCGCGGGCACGTGAATGAAGATCACGCGATACGACTCGCCCTGCTGGAAATCGGTCGGCGCGACGAAGAACGCGATGTACAGCCCGA
This sequence comes from Betaproteobacteria bacterium, assembly GCA_029858545.1. Lineage (GTDB taxonomy): Bacteria > Pseudomonadota > Gammaproteobacteria > Burkholderiales > SG8-39 > JAOUFA01. The sequence goes on along the minus strand of JAOUFA010000142.1, from coordinate 4,940 downwards.
CGATGCACAGCAGCGCCGCGAGCGCCGCAAACCAGGGTATGAGCCGGCCCGCGAGCGGAAAGAAAGCCTGCGGCGCGGCATAGCGCAGCCAGATCGGCCCGCCAATTTCATCAGAGTGAGTCATCTTGGGATTTACCGTTGCCATGAAGTTCGGGGGAACGCCGTCAATCGAGCGAGACCCGCAGCGCGGCGCATGCCGCCCAGGGCCCGACAAAGGAGGATACCGCAAGGAAAGCCCCTAGGAGCGAAAGGTGGGGGGCCGGGTCGAGTCCGGCAAGGCTCGCGCTCACCGCCCCCGCGCCGAAGATCAGCACCGGGATATAGAGCGGCAGCACGAGCAACCCGACCAGTACGCCGGCGCCGCGCAAACCCAGGGTCAGCGCGGCACCCACCGCGCCGATGAGGGACAGCACCGGTGTGCCGATCAGCACCGAGAAGGCCAGCACTCCGAGTGCCCGGGCCGGAAGGTCGTACTGCAATCCCAGCACCGGCGCGAGCAGCGCCAGCGGCAGACCGGCAACGATCCAATGCGACGCGATCTTGCCCAGCACGACCGCCGGCAGCGGCCGCGCGGCGATCAGCATCTGTTCGAGCGTGCCGTCCAGATGGTCCGCGGCGAACAGCCGCGGCAGCGAGAGCAGCGCCGCGAGCAGCGCCGCGACCCACACCACGCCGGGCGCCATCGCGCGCAGCTGGTTGGGCTCCGGACCGACGCCCAGCGGAAACAGGCTCGCGACGATGACGAAGAACACCAGCACGTTGAGCAGGTCGCCCTTGCGACGCAACGCGACTTGCAGGTCGCGGCGGATCACCAAAAGGAACGCGGCACGCATCTAGCCTGCGTCCCCCAGGCGGATGTCGCGCGCGGTGCCCGCGCCGATGTCGACCTCCTGGTGCGAGGTCAGCACCACGCTGCCGCCCGCGGCGAGGTGCTCCGCGGCGAGCGAGCGCACGCACTCGATCGCGTCGGCATCGAGCGCGGTAAAGGGCTCATCGAGGATCCACAACGGCACGCGCGCGGCGAGCGCGAGCCGCGCGAGCGCGGTGCGCCGGCGCTGCCCCTGCGAGAGGTGGCGCGCGGCAAGATTTGCCCGCCGCGCGACGCCCAGGCGCTCGAGCGCCGCGCGCCGCGCCTGCGCCGAGCCGTCCAGGTTGGACAGCCGCGCGGAAAATTCCAGGTTCTCGTCCACCGTCAGCTCGTCCTTCACCGCGGGAGCGTGGCCGATGAACAGCATTTCCTGCCCGTACGCATCGCGCAGCACATCGATTCTCTCGCCGCGCCAGCGCACCTCGCCCGCGGCCGCGCGCGTGAGGCCGGCAAGAATGCGCAGCAGGCTCGTCTTGCCGCTGCCGTTCGGCCCGCGCACACGCAGCAACCCGCCCGCGCCGAGCACGAAGGCAAGGCCGGAGAACAGGCGCGCGTCGCCGCGCTCGCAGGCAAGGGCGTGGGCTTCAAGCATCGGTGATCGCCTGCCGGATCGCGGGGTCGCGCAAGTTCGCCACACGATCCTCGTCAGGCGCCGCGCCGCGGCACGGTGAAATCGAGAATCGGCCCCTTGGGAACGATCCGCGTCGGATTGAGCGTCGGCATGCTGCAATAGTAGTGGGCCTTGATCGCGTCGATATCGACCGTCTGCGCGACTCCGGGCAGCGCGTACGCCTCGCAGGTATGGCGCCACAGGTTCGGGAAATCGATCAGGCGGCGAATATTGCATTTGAAGTGGCTGTAGTACACGGCGTCGAACCGGACCAGGGTGGTGAACAGGCGGAGGTCGGCCTCGGTAAGCCGCTCGCCGCACAGCCAGCGCCGCGCCGCGAGCCGCTCTTCGAGCCAGTCGAGCGCGGCGAAGAGCTGCGTCACCGCCTCCTCGTACTTGTCCTGGGCGGTCGCGAAGCCGGCGCGGTAGACGCCGTTGTTCACATCGCGATAGACCCGCGCGTTGAGCGTATCGATTTCGGCGCGCAGCTCGCCCGGGTAGAGATCCGGCACATTGCGCGTGGCGAGGGCGTCGAACTCCGAATTCAGCATGCGCAGGAGTTCGGAGGACTCGTTGTTGACGATCGTGCGGCGGCGCGTATCCCACAGCACCGGCACCGTCACGCGTCCGCTGTAATCCGGTTTCGCGAGCAGGTACACCTGGTACAGGTAGCGGCAATCGTTGGCGGCGTCGCGCGTCGCGCCGTTCTCGCCGGTGAATTCCCAGCCGTGCGGCCCGAAGTAGGAATCGACGATCGACATCGGCAGCGCCGCCTCGAGCCCCTTCATCGCGCGCAGGATCACGGTACGATGGGCCCAGGGACAGGCGCGCGCGATGTACAGGTGGTAGCGGCCGGCTTCCGCCTTGAAACCACTGTGTCCATCGGCGCTCACCGAGGCCCGGAACGCGCTTTCCGGCCGCACGAATGCACCGCCCGTCGACTTCGTGTCGCGCGGCACGTCGTGCCAAACCCCGTCGAGCAACATCCCCATCGCTGAACTCCCGGACCCACCCCTCGCGTCACCCGCCGCAGCACCGCCGGCCAGGTCTCCCGGCGCACGTTGTGCAGTGCGCAAAAGCAGTATTACGCCACGATTGTGAACCGGATTTGACGCCAATCAAAATTTCGTCCGCGCGACTTGCGATAGTTCGTCACCAGACGACCGCAAGGAGTTCGTCATGCGCGGTGGATACCTCAATCTCGTCGAGTCCCAGGTGAGACCGGCGGCGTCGGCTGACGCCCGCAGAAGGCCCGATGCGCTGCTCGCCCGATCCCGCGTCTTCACCCGGCTTCCGCTCCAGGTGCTCGGCGCCATCGCGCGTCATGCGCACGAGGTGCATACCCAGCGCGACAGCGTGATCTTTCGCCGCGGCGAGCGTTGCGAGAGCATCTACGTCGTCGGCTACGGCTATGTGGGACTGTCGCTGCACGGCGATCCGGATCGCGAGCGGATCGTCGAGCTGCGCGGTCCCGGCGAAAGTTTCGGCGAGGAAAGCCTGTTCGGCGATCCGGCGTTTGCCTGCGACGCGAAAATGCTCACCGACGGCATGCTCGTCACCGTGCCGCGCCAGGCGGTCATCGAGGTGCTCGATCGGCAGCCCGCGCTCGCGCAGGGCATCCTGGAGAATCTGGCACGCCGCACCTGCGAACTCGAGCAGAATATCGAATCGCACTCGATGCGCAGCGCGCTCGAACGCGTGGTGAGTTTCCTGATGTACAACCTGCGCGCCGGCGAGTACGGCGCACAGGAATTCACCCTGCCGGTCGCCAAGCAGGTGATCGCCTCGCTGCTCAACCTCACCAAGGAATCGTTCTCGCGGGCGTTGCGCGAGCTGACCGATTCGGGGCTGATCGAGGTGCGCGCGCGCAGCATCCGCGTGCTCGACCCGAAGGGACTCGAAGCTTTGTGCTTCGGCGCGCACGGCTGCACGCACTGCTACGGCTGCGCGCGCGGCGGGCTCGCGCCGAGCTGAGCGCGACCCGACCCCCGCGCACCGCGCGCCACGCTGCGCGGGGAGCTTGAACCCGCCGCAACGTCAATCCGGCAACGGCCGCTGTGGCGTACCGAGCCCCGCCGGTCTTCCCGCCTTGGCCTCCGCGATCGCCCGCCACACGCGCTGCGGGCTCGCCGGCATCTCGAAGTGCGTTACCCCCGCCTCGCGCAGCGCGTCGAGCACCGCGTTCATCAACGCCGGCAGCGATCCGGTCACGCCCGCCTCGCCGACGCCTTTCGCGCCGAGCGGATTGGCCTGGGTCGGCACCGGGTGCGCGACGAGCCTGAGGCCGTTGACCAGCACCGCGCGCGGCATCGCATAGTCCATGAAACTGCCGGTGAGAAGCTGCCCCGTCTCGCGGTCGTAGATCGCCTGTTCGAGGAACACCTGGCCCGCGCCCTGCGTGAGTCCACCGTGCATCTGGCCCTCGACGATCTGGTGATTGACGAGGTTGCCCGCGTCGTCGCACGCGAGGTAGGAGACGATTTCGGCTTCGCCCGTCTCGGGCTCGATCTCGACCTCGGCGATATGGCAACCGTTCGGATAGGTGGCGCCGAACTTGTTCGCGTACTGCAGGTCGAGAGGATGGGGAACCCTGCCCGCGTACTTGCGCGCGAGCGCGACGAGCGTCACCGCGCGATCGGTGCCCTTGACGCGATATCTTCCCCCGGCGAACTCGATATCCGCTTCGGCGGTCTCGAATTCCTCGGCGGCCAGCGCGAGGCCCTTCTTCACCACTTCGTGGGCGGCGAGCAGCATCACGCTACCCGCCGCGGCGAGCGAACGCGAACCGCCGGTCGGGTTGCCGAGCAGATAGAAGTCCGCGCCCGCGGTGCGCAGCCGCACCGATTCGATCTCGATGCCGAGCACTCCCGCGACGATCTGCGCGAAACTCGTCTCGTGCCCCTGGCCGTGGTTGTGCGTGGTGCCGTACAGGACCACGCCGCCGTCGGCGTTCCAGCGCACTTCGACCTGGTCCGAGGGCGCAAAGCCCGCGCCGGTGGCTTCGATATAGGTCGCCATGCCGCGCCCGCGCAGCCGGCCGCGCCGGGCGCTCGCCGCGCGCCGCGCCGCGAAACCGTTCCAGTCCGCTTCGCCGAGCGCCCGGTCGAGCACGCCCTCGAAGTCTCCGCAGTCGTATTCGAAGCCCGCCGCGATCCGGTATGGAAAGGCGTGGCGCGGGATGAGATTGCGCCGTCGCAACGCGACCGGGTCGAGACTCAGCTCGTGCGCGGCCTGATCGACCAGGCGCTCGATCGCGTAGGACATCACCGGCCTGCCGGCGCCGCGATAGGCGGCGAGCGGCGCGGTGTGCGTTACCGCGAGCCGGATGCGCGCGTACGCCGCCTGTACCTCGTACACGCCCGACAGGCTGTTGACGATCCCGAGCGTATTGATGAACGCGCCGGTGGGCGCGAGATAGGCGCCCAGATTGGCGATCATGTCGAAGCGCATGCCGAGCATGCG
>JAOUFA010000141.1 GCA_029858545.1 Betaproteobacteria bacterium | reverse complement strand
GCCTGGGGTCGCATCATCAACATCACCGGCAAGAGCGAGCCGGAGGGCATCAACGGCGCGTTTTGCGCCAAGGCCGCGATGCACTCCTGGGCGAAGGGCCTGTCGCGCGAAATCGGCAAGCACGGCATCACGGTAAACTGCATCCCCCCGGGGCGCATCATGAGCGAGCAGATCCTGCGCAATTACACGCCCGAGTACCGCGCCTGGCAGTCGGAGCACGAGATCCCGGTGGGCGAATACGGTCAGCCCGAGGACATCGCGCACCTGGTCTGTTTTCTGGCCTCGCCGCTCGCACGCTACATTACCGGCACCGTGATCGCCGTCGACGGCGGCCTGCGCCGCTACCAGTTCTGAATCGACAACGGCGGACACCTTGGCACGCAACAAAGCACTGGCGAAGCGCTTCGCGCGGCGTGAGGACCTCGGCCTCGCCAAGTCCGAGTTCGCGATACTGCGCAGGCTCGACACGCCGCGCAAGATCCAGAAATTCCTTCTGGATTTGAAGCAGAATTTCGAACCCGACGGCGATACCTGCAGGCCGGTGCGGGTGATCCTGCGCGAGCGCAACGCGCACTGCATCGAAGGCGCGATGCTCGCGGCCTGCGCGCTGTGGGTGCACGGCGAACCGCCGCTCGTCATGGATCTGCGCGCGGTGCAGGACTTCGACCATGTGGTCGCGCTCTATCGGCGCAACGGCCGCTGGGGCGCCATCTCGAAGACCAACGGCGCCGGCCTGCGCGGACGCGATCCGGTCTACAGCACGCTGCGCGAGTTGGCGATGTCGTATCTGCACGAATACTGCAACAAGCGCGACCGGAAGACGCTACGCGAGTACTCGGTTTCCTGCGACCTGAGGCGTTTCGATGTGAAGTTGTGGGTGAGCGGCGAGAAGGATGCCTGGGCGCTCGCCGAGGCGCTCGAGGACATCCGCCATTTCACCCTCATGAGCGCCCGGCAGGCGAAGAGCCTCAGCCGCCGCGATCCCTTCGAGCGCAGGATCGGCAAACTGCTCCAGTATCCCAAGCCCCGCAGCCGCCGCATCGGCCGCGGCTTTCCGCGCAAGGCGCGCGACTGACCAAGCGCGCTCGTACCCGCGCACCCCGCGCGCCGCTTTCGGTGGTTACTTGTCCCCGACCTTGCCGATCTTCTCCAGCGCGATCTTCAGGCGGGCGGCGTCACGCTCCCAGTACTGCTGAAATTCCGGCGCATCGAGGTACGCGACCGGCGTGGACACCCGCTCCATCGTCGTCCTGAAGTCGGCCTCCTGCGCCGCCGCGCGGACCGCCTCGCGCAGACGCTGCTGGATCGGTGCCGGCGTCTTGGCCGGCGCGAATACGCCCGACCAGATATAGAACTCGGCATCGAGGCCCGACTCCTTGAATGTCGGCACGTCCTGCATCAGCGGAATACGCTTGTCGCTCCACACGGCCAGCGCGCGCATCTTGCCCGCCTTGATCTGACCGACCGCCGCCGCCGGTCCGGAGGCGAGGGCCTGGACTTGGCCACCGAGCAAGGCGGTGACCGCCGGTCCGCCGCCCTGGTAGGGCACATGGAAGAGCTTGATATTCGCGGCATTGGCGAAGATTTCCATCGCCACGTGCAACGTGCCGTACACGCCCGAGGACGAATAATTGATCGTGCCGGGCTGCGCCTTGGCTCCCTCGATGAAATCCTTGAGCGTCCTGTAGGGACTGTCGGCACGCACCACCAGCACCGTGGGGTCCGCGGTGACCAGCGCGATTGGCGCGAAGTCGTGCGTCTCGTAGGCCGGCGTCTTGCCGTTGATGCGGTCCGATACCGGGAAGATCGAGATCGAAGAAAGACCCATCAGGATCGTGTATCCGTCGGGGGCGGACTTCGCCGCGACCGACATTCCCACCGCGCCCCCCGCGCCGGTGCGGTTGACCACCACCACCGGTTGCTTGAGCGACTTTTCCATCGCGGCAGCGAGCGGCCGGCCGACGATATCGGCCACCCCGCCCGGCGGGAAGGGCACGATCATGGTAATCGGCTTGGCGGGATAGGTATCCTGCGCGAGTGCGGCCGGCATCCCTGCGATGACTGCGACTGAAACGACTAATGATCGAAGCATAAGACCTCCCCGGTTGGCATCCACTGACAACGCAATGCGCGACCACGACAGGCGCGCGCAGCGATTCCGGCTACTTGGGTGTGACCAGGTGCAGATACAACTCGCCGGTTTCGGCATCCACCCATTCGTCGACCACGCGCGCGCGGTCCAGCCGCAGTGCCTCGTTGGCGCGCATACGCATTTCGGAGTCGAAATCCTGCGTTGCCCGTCCGTTGCGTTCCTCGACGCGGGTCGTACTGGTCGCCTGAATCTGCACCCGGATCATGCGCGCCAACTCCTGGCGCGCCCTGATCATCGCCACCCGGTACTGGGCATCGCGCCCGCCCATCTCCTGACGCGGGGCACTGCCGATGACTCCGATGAGTCCGGGTTGATCGGGGTTCAGCACCCAGGCGGGATAATTCTTGACCGGCTTCGCCGGCGCGACATTGCGTCCCGCGCCCGAGGCGCAGGCCGCCAGACCAAGCGCCACGACAACCAGCGCAAGCACTTTTGCAGAGCGTCTCGTCAACATCGTGTCAGTGAACATCCAGACTGGAGCGCGTGAAAGAGTTTCGCCGGATCCCGCCCAGCCAAGTTCGCGGGCGCGGTCCGGCGACTCGGCATACAGACTAGAACTGGGCCAGCAGATTCACACCGATCGAGTTGATCTTCTCGGTAACGGTATACGCGGGCACAGTCACCGAGTAAACGGCGAAATTATACGAATAAGCGTTGTACTTCCAGTCGATGCTCATGCCCACGTTCCCGGTGAACATATAGCTGTAGCTCGCGCCGAAACTGAAACCCACCGTGGTATCGGCCTTGTTGTTGTACGGCGGCACGTCGTTGTCGGTCCATTTTCCGGACATCAGGGCCAGCGCGCCATTCAGACCGATATTCCCGTTCAGCGCGGGAAATGCGAATCCGCCGCCAAAGAACAGGCCGGAACTCTCGAATATGTCCTTCGTCCAGGTAAATGTAAGAGGCGGGGCGTCCAGCGTGCTGGTGCCTGTCTTATAGCCAAGAAAAGCCGACGACGCGCCCTCTCCCATACGCGTCGACACACCGAGCGTGACGGCGGCCTCCTCCCTCTTGAAGGCTTGCGGAGGCGGGTTCCCCGCAAGGTTGTTCCACAGATCGTGCTTTGCGCTGCCGCTATTCTGCGCGACGAAGTCGATGTAGGCGCCACCGGCGGAAACAGCCGTAAGGCCAAGACCCGTCATCGAATACGAGGACTTGGCGGACCTGTTCGCGTAGGGCGCCTTGTCATCGAACGAGAGTTCGTAATTGTTGCTCGACACCACCAGGCGCGCGCGTATCACCCCTTCATCCGCGAATGCTGCGTGAGACGCGGCTGCCGCGAATCCCGCAAACGTCGCCCCAAGAATCAGCTTTTTCATTTTTCCCTCCAGAAATATCGGTGAACAAAGGCCCCTTTGCGGGAATTCGATGCGTCTTCCCGACCCCCGAGATGAAGAATATCAGAACGTCGGCGTATAGGTGCCCCGCCGCCGTCGCGCCGATGCCTCCGCAGCCTCGCGGTCGCGGCGCTCCTGTTCGACGCGCTCCGCCTCCTCGCGCCGGCGCCGCTCGGCAAGTTGCTGGCGCTCAACGTCCAGTTGCCGCTTTTCCTCGTCCAGTTTTCGCTGCTGGGCGAGGCGCCGCTGCTCCTCGCGGCGCGCCGTGGCATCGTCGGCTGCCGCATCGGCCGCGTCGGCCGGCGCGGCAACAGGCGCCGCCGTCGCGACGGACGTACCGCCATCGAGTTCGCCGCCCAGTCGGGCGACGATCTCAGAACGCACGCTCGCGCGAAGCTGCTGGCGGAATGCGCCACCGACTGCTGGCGTGACCGACGCACTGATCCGCGTGCGATACCGGGTTTCGTCGATCAACTTCTGCTCCAGGATGCGGATGTCGGAAAGCGAGGCACTGACTACGCTGCGCAATTCCTCTTTCGTGAGCTTGAAGTTCTTGATCTCGGTGAGCGATTCGACCACCACTACCGATCCCTGCTCGGAGGCCTTCAGCTCGGCATTCTTCTGCGACAACTGCCTGCATTCGGAAAGTTTGACTTCCTCGCACGACGCGGTCCCTGTCGCCTCGACAGCGCGTTTAACCTGCATCCCGCGAATGCGCTCGGCCAGCTGCCGGTCGGTGATACTGTCGATGCGTGCCTCGTAGGGTGCGCGCTGCTGCTCCAATTCGACGCCGCGCCGGTTCTGCGTGCTCCTCAGCTCAATCAACTGCAGCTCCAGCGCGCCGATCTTCGCTTTCGCCTCCGAGACCCGCCGCGAAGCCTGCCGATTCTCGTCCTCGGCCGCGCGCATCTTTTCAGGCTGAATCACCTCGGGATTCTGATCCTCGATGTCGCGAAACCGCTTCAGCTGGGCGCGCGCCCGGTTCTGCTCCGCGACGAGCGTGCCCATCGACTTCTGGGTGCTGTCGATTTCGCCCTGCTTGATGGCGATCGATTTGTTGACGCCATTCAACGCCCGAAGCACGGTGTTGATCTGCGCACGCTGGGCCCGCAATTCGTTGATTTCCGACGACAAGGCATCCGCTCCCTGTGCGACGGCATCCGCGCCACCGAGACAGAACGCCGCCAACAGGACAGGGGTGACAAGAAGGGCACGCATTTTCAATTGGTCGCCTGCAGCTGAAGATCTTGAATCGGGGAACAGGGCTTTACTGTACGCCAAGCACATCGCTGTCGGCAACCGCCACCCGCCCGAAAACCCCGGACGCCGCGCTCAAGGGTGGGTAACGATCACTTCCGGGCGCACTCTTGCGAACTGAGGCATCGCCATGCCCAGATCGGCGCCGATATAGGTCGGATCCGCGACCACATATCGTTTGCCATTGTAATCCACCGTCGCCGCGCCGCGCTTTTCCCGGTGCATCAGCACGGCGGTCGCGACATGCCCGGGATAGGACAACCCCACCACATCCCCACCCAGGATCTCGCGTACCAGCCAGGCATACAGCACCGAACGGTCCTCGCAGTCCGAATACGGATAAAACAGCATGTCCTCGACGAAGAAATACTTTTCGGCGCCGAACTGTTCCTCGTCGGTCTTGTAGGCAAACGCCGTCTGCACGAAGCGCAACATCAGGTTGAGTGCCTCTTCTTCGCTCATGCCGGCAACGATGGCGCGCATTTCCTTCGCCAGCGCCGCACGCGTGTCCTCGCTGGTCGCCGCGGAGAAATACTGGCGCAGATCGGTCTGCGGGTAGGCACCGAAGAACTCCACGACGCGGCTATCGACCGGAATGGAGAACGCGTAACGCTTTCCGCCGTACTCGAATTTCAGGTTGCGGCTTCTTACGGCCGGCTTGGTGAATTGCAGCGAGGCGATCCGCAAATCCAGATTGCGCGTCTGCCCGGGGTATTCCTTGTCATAGGTGAACACCCGTCCGAGGTTGGCGCCGCGATCGCGCGCGAGCGCCGCGTAATAGGGCGTACCCTGGAATTTGAGGAACTTCGCGCCGTAGATCTGCTGATCGGAAGTAATGAACAGGTGAATGCGCACGTCGTCGTAGGCGATGCGCGCGCGATAGCCCGACTTGACGAGCAGGAACCACGTGAGCAGTCGCTCATCGTTCTCGTTGCCTGCGTGAACCTGCCGGCTGAAGGCGCGCACGAGGTCCGCATATGGCCAGTCACCGAGGCGCAGACCGGTATGCAGGCTGCGCAGCCGCTGCATCAAAGCCTCGTACTCGCTACTGCCTAGCGCAGTCCAGTAATTGGCGATCGATTCGGGACTGGGCTTGCCCTCCAGCCGCGCAGCAACCGATGGATCATAATAAATCGTGACGCTTTGGCCGTAGAAGGCAAGCGTCGCGGCCTTTCCCTTGGGCGCCGCAACCGCGGGAACCGCAGGAGGCGGAGGCGGCGGGGGAGGCGGGGGCTTCAACTGCACGACCGGTTCGGGGGGTTTGCGCGGCTTCGCCTTCTCCTCGGGCATCGGGCGCACCACGGGAGGCGGCCGCGGTACCACGACCGGCTTGGGGGTCGGATCGCGTTTCACGCCGCGAAACGACTGGAACTCCTCCCACTGCGTGCGCAGGAAATCCGCGAACTCGCGATCGCGCTCGTCCTTGAACCGCTTGAAGGACTCCTGCTCGCCTTTCTGGTACTTCCGAAACTCGTCGTTCAGATCCGCCGCCCGCGCGGCAAACCCGCATGCGAACAGCACAACGCCGACGCTCGCGAGGACAGAAACCCGCGAACGCCAGCGCTGGAACGACACATCGTCTCGAATCGCCATGCGGCGGTGCCGAGGCTGCGCAGGGTCCTTTGTCGATCAGGCCCGTTTACTTCTTTTCCATCTCCGCCTTCTGCTTGGAGATATCCTCGGCGAGTTCCTCGAAACCCTTCTTGGCCTTGAACTGCTGCCAGGCCGCGCGCTCGTTGTTCAGGCTCGTCTTGACGGCATCTTTGACGATCTTCTCTTTCATCCCTTCGTCGACGCCGACGAGCACGAACAGGGTTCCGTCAGGCGCCTGGATGCTGCGCATGATCTTCGAGCCCGACAGGCTTTCGTTGGTGATCTGCTTGGTCACCGAGGTATTGACCTTGTCGACGGTCTCGCTGTCTCCCGCGCCAGTGGTCTCGGCGTACTGCTTGATCATGCCCTGCACCGTGACCTTCATCTGCCGCGCGAGTTCGGCGCGCGCGCTGGTACCGGCCATTTCCCTCATAAACGACATGCCGGCGCCCGACTTGGCGGCCGAGCCAACCGCGCCCACCGCAACTCCGGGCACGGGCTGGTCACAGACCCAGCCCGGCGCTTCCGTCGTGCTGCCAGGGAACGTGCATTCGGCGACCTTCGGCTTCGGCTTGGCGCAAGCGGCAACGCCCATCACCACCGACACGGCAACCACCCAGCGGATCATTCCTTCTCTACCTTGCATCATGATGACTATTCCTCCTAAAGAAAACCGTTGGACCAGCACGGCTGCCTGGCCACTCGCGCCAAAATTCGATAGGCGGCGCAACGCCGGCGAAGATGATACCACTGCGCCATACGGGAAAGTACTGGTCGGTCGCCAAGTGAAGGCGTTCGTGAACTAGGTCGCAAATCCGCCCCCCCCCGGCGCATCGGCGCGGGCGGCCTGCGGCGCTTCACTCGCGCGCAGGCCGCGCAAATCGCGCCGAAAGGACGACAGCCGGGGTGGCCCGAGCGCGGCGGTAGCGAAGCTTCACATCTCGGCGGCCGTCGGGTACGGCACCCCGGGCTCCGCGGCGGGCTGCGCAATCATGCAATCGGTCGTCAGGATCAACCCGGCGATCGAGGCCGCGTGCTGCAGGGCGCTGCGCGTTACCTTGCACGGGTCGAGCACGCCCATCGCAACCATGTCCCCGTATTCGCCGGTGGCGGCATTGAAGCCGAAATCGCCCACGCCATCGGCGACGCGCGCGAGCACCACCGAGGGTTCTTCGCCGGTGTTGGCGACAATCTGGCGCAGCGGGTCCTCGAGCGCACGCATCACGATTTGAATTCCCGCGTCCTGATCGGGGTTGGCGCCGCGCAGTTGCGCGATACGCGTGCGCGCGCGCAACAGCGCCACTCCGCCGCCGGGCAGCACGCCTTCCTCGATCGCGGCGTGGGTGGCGTGCAGCGCGTCCTCGACGCGCGCCTTGCGTTCCTTCATCTCGGTTTCGGTCGCGGCACCGACTTTCAGAATGGCCACCCCGCCCGCGAGCTTGGCGGCGCGCTCCAGCAATTTCTCCTTGTCGTAATCGCTCGTCGCGTCCTTCGCGTCGCGCCGAATCGCCGCGATGCGCGCCTGGATCTTCTGCGTGTCGCCCGCGCCGCCGATGATCGTCGTGTCGTCCTTGTCGACTTCCACACGCTTGGCGCGACCCAGGTTCTCGATCTGCACCTTCTCGAGGGAGAGCCCCAATTCCTCGGACACCACCGACCCGGCGGTCAGCACCGCGATGTCCTCGAGCATCGCCTTCCTGCGGTCGCCGAAGCCGGGCGCTTTGACCGCGCAGGCCTTGAGCACGCCACGCAGCGTGTTGACCACCAGCGTCGCGAGCGCCTCGCCTTCGATCTCCTCGGCGATCACCAGCAGCGGTTTGCCCGCCTGGGCAATGCGCTCGAGCACCGGAACCAGATCGCGAATCGACGATATCTTCTTGTCGTGCAGCAGGATGTACGGATCATCGAGCGCCGCGTTCTGCTTGTCCGGATCATTGACGAAATAAGGCGAGAGGAAACCGCGATCGAACTGCATGCCCTCGACCATCTCGAGTTCGCTCTTCAGCCCGCGCCCGTCCTCGACCGTGATCACGCCTTCCTTGCCGACCTTGTCCATCGCCTCGGCGATCAGCTCGCCGATCGACGGATCGTTGTTCGCCGAGATGCTCGCCACCTGCCTGATCTCGGTACGGCTCGCGCACGGCCGCGCGAGCTTCTTCAGTTCCACGGCCAGCGCATCGACCGCCGTGTCGATGCCGCGCTTCAGGTCCATCGGGTTCAAACCGGCGGTGACGTACTTCATGCCTTCGGCGACGATGCCGGCGGCAAGCAGCGTCGCGGTGGTGGTGCCGTCGCCGGCCACGTCGGAGGTCTTGGCCGCCACCTCGCGCACCATCTGCGCGCCCATGTTCTCGAAGCGATCGGCGAGCTCGATCTCCCTCGCCACCACGACTCCGGAGTTGATCACCGTCGGCGCGCCATAGGCGCGCTCGATCAGCACGGTGCGCGCCTTCGGCCCGAGCGTGACGCGCACCGCGTCGGCAAGCGTGCGTACGCCCTTGGCGATC
>JAOUFA010000140.1 GCA_029858545.1 Betaproteobacteria bacterium | reverse complement strand
CGATGACGCGCTGGGCCATGGTCGCCGACCTGCGGCGCTGCGTCGGCTGCCAGACCTGCACCGCGGCATGCAAGCACGCCAACGCGACCCCGCCGGATGTGCAATGGCGGCGCGTGCTCGACATGGAAGTCGGCACCTACCCGGAGGTGAAACGGGTGTTCGTGCCGGTGGGCTGCATGCATTGCGCCGATCCGCCCTGCATGCACGTCTGTCCGTCGACCGCGACGAAGAAGCGTGCGGACGGCATCGTCACCATCGACTACGATTTGTGCATCGGCTGCGCCTACTGCGCGGTGGCCTGCCCCTATCAGGCGCGCTACAAGACCGACGACGCGAGTTTCGCCTACGGCGACAAGCCGATGGCGAACGAGGCGGCGACGTTCGATCCGGGCCGCCTGGGCGTGGCGACCAAGTGCACCTTCTGCCACGAGCGCATCGACGCGGGACTCGCCAAGGGCCTGACGCCCGGTGTCGACCCCGAGGCAAGCCCGGCCTGCGTCAATTCGTGCATCGCCCAGGCGCTGCACTTTGGCGACATCGAAGACCCGAACAGCAATATTTCGGAGTTGCTCGCGGAGAATCAGTTCTTCCGCATGCATGAAGAACTGGGGACAGACCCCGGCTTCTACTACTTATGGGACAAGAAGTGAGCGGCGCCCATTACGGTCCCAAGCCCTGGGTGCAGCAGCACTGGGACATTCGCGCCGCGACCAACTTCATGCTGGGCGGAACGGGCAGCGGCTTTATCGTCGCCTGGGCGCTCGCCGGACTCTCGGCGCCGGTCAATCTGCTGTGGCTCGTCGGCGGGCTTGCTCTGATCGGCGCCGGCCTGGGCGCGGTGTGGCTCGAAATCGGACGCAAGCTGCGTGCGGTCCACGTGTTCTTCAATCCGTGGACTTCGTGGATGACGCGCGAGTCTTTCGCCGCGCTGGTCTTGTTCGCGTTCGGCGGCGCGACACTTGTCTGGCCGGCGCTGGCACCCGCGACGGCGCTCGCGGCGCTCGTGTTCGTGTGGTGCCAGGGCAGGATCCTGCACGCCTCGAAGGGCATCCCCGCCTGGCGCCAGGCCGAGATCGTTGCGCTCACGCTCGCCACCGCGCTCGCCGAGGGTGCGGGGCTCTTTCTCATCGTCGCCGGTTCGTTCGAAACCGGCTCGCCGCGCAGCCTGCTCGCGCTCTTCGTGATCGCGCTGGTTGCGCGCGCGCTCGCCTGGGCACGCTATCGAGCTGCGCTCGCGCGCAATGCGCCCAAGCCGGTCGCCGCGGTGCTCGAAGCTCCCGGCAAGGCGATGCTGCAGATCGGTGCAGTCGCGCCGCTCGTGCTGCTCTTTGCCGGCATGCTGCTGCCCGCCGCGGCGCCGGCCTGCGCGATACTGGCCGGCATTGTCGCGCTCCTTCCCGGTTGGCGCTTCAAGTTCGTGCTGGTCACACGCGCCGCGCTCAACCAGGGATTCGCGCTTCCCAAGCTGCCGGTGCGCGGCACACGATAAGAACGACAAGTCACCTTCGCACATCTCCATGACCGCCCGGCCAGCCAATCATTCCACATCGAAAACTTCTCGTCGCAAACCAACGGTACGCCACCCGGCGCGCTTCTTTTTTGAACGCTCCCTCGAGACCCTGCCGCGCGAGCAACTCGCCCGTCTTCAACTACAGCGTCTGCGCGCGACGCTCAAGAACGCTTACGAGCATGTGCCGCTGCACCGCGCGCGGCTCGACGCGCTCGGCATCGGGCCGCGCGACATCCGCAGGCTGGAAGACGTCACACGCCTGCCCTTCACCGTCAAGAGCGACCTGCGCGATACCTATCCGTTCGGGCTATTCGCACGGCCGCGCGAGCAGATCATGCGGCTGCACGCCTCCTCGGGAACCACCGGCAAACCGACGGTGGTCGGCTACACCGCGAAGGACGTCGATAACTGGGCGAGTCTGATCGCACGCGGCCTCGCCTGCGGTGGCGCACGTCCCGGCGACCTGATCCACAACGCCTTCGGCTACGGCCTGTTCACCGGCGGGCTGGGGATGCATTACGGCATCGAGCGGCTCGGTGCGACCGTGCTGCCGATGTCGGGCGGCATGACCGAGCGCCAGGTGCAGATGATCATTGACCTGGGCGCGCGCGTGCTGCTGTGCACGCCCTCTTACGCGCTCAACATCGCCGAGGTGGCCGAGCGCGAAGGCGTCGATCTTCGTCAGAGCAGGCTGGAGGTGGGATTTTTCGGCGCCGAACCCTGGAGCGAGTCGCTACGCAACGAGGTGCAGCTGCGCCTGGGCGTCAAGGCGATCGACAATTATGGCCTGTCCGAGATCATCGGCCCGGGCGTGGCCTTCGAGTGCGAGGCGCAGGATGGACTGCACGCCTGGGAGGATCACTTCCTGATCGAGGTCATCGACCCCGAGAGCGGCACGCCGGTTGCGGAGGGCGAGGCGGGCGAGCTGGTGATCAGCACGCTCACCAAGGAAGCGTTGCCGATGATCCGCTACCGGACGCGCGATATGACGCGACTCGCCACCGAGCGTTGCGGGTGCGGCCGCACGCATCTGCGCCTGAAGCGCGTCACCGGTCGCAACGACGACATGCTGATCATTCGCGGCGTCAATGTCTATCCCTCGCAAATCGAAGCGGTGCTGGTCGGTCTGCCGGATCTCGCGCCACATTACCAGCTGGTGGTCGAGCGCCGCGGCAGTCTCGACGAACTCACGATCGAAGTCGAAGCGGCCGCGGTGCCTGCCAGCGAGAAGGCCGAGCAAATGCTCGCCGAACGCGTTCGGCATCAAGTCAAGTCGCGCGTCGGCGTCACCGCCGAGGTACGGGTAAAGAATCCCGGCGAGTTGCCGCGCTCTCAGGGCAAGGCGGTGCGTGTGCGCGATCTGCGGCCCAAGGCCGGCAGAGGCTAGCCGGCCATGATGCCGGGGCCGTTCGCGGGAGAAGCGCGCAGCCGGCTCTTGCCGATGTCGGTACCGTTTCGCTATTTCGGCGCGGCGGTGGTTTTTCAGATTCTCGCCTGGACCTTGCTCGCGCGGCACGCTGATCAGCTGGCGGGTTTTGCCGGCGGACCGAGTCCGCTGCTCGGCGCGCTGCACCTCGTCACCCTGGGAGTGCTCGCGATGACCGCTTGCGGAGCGAGCCTGCAACTGCTGCCCATCGCCACGCGCCAACCGGTGCGCTCCGTCGCGGCGGCAAAACTTGCCTGGTGGCTGCTCGTTGCCGGCGTCGTGCTGTTCGCACTCGGCGCGCTGCGCTATCACCCGCCGACGATGGGTGTGGGGGCGCTCGTCGCGCTGCTCGGTCTCGCGGTGTATGCCTGGTTGCTCGCCGAGAATCTGCGCCGCGCGCGCGGCATGCGCGTAGTCGTCGCGCACGCCTGGGTCGCCTGCTGCGCCCTGCTGCTGACCCTCGCGAGCGGGTTTGCGCTGGCCCAGGGTTACGTGCACGGCTTCCGGTTCGATCGCGCCGCGCTTGCGCTCGCACACCTGACCCTCGCAGCCTACGGCTTCATGGGAATGCTCGCTCTGGGCCTGTCCTATTTCCTGCTGCCGATGTTCGCGCTCTGCCCCGCGCCTGGCCCCCGCAGCGGCTACGCCTCGCTCGGTGCGGCCGCCAGCGCGATCGTCATCGTCGTAATCGGCCAGTTGAGCGAAGCAGGGCCGGGGCCGCTCGGCGTCGCCGCGCTGCTCGGTCTCGCCGCTGCGCTATCGCATATCGTTCCGATGGAACTTGCGCTGCGTCGGCGCCTGCGCCCTGCGCTTTCACCCAGCTTCCTGCTTGTACGCGTCTCCTGGGCAATGCTGCTCGCGAGCCTTGTCGTCGCCCTTGCCAGTGCGCTCGGTTGGGGATACCCGCGCGTGGCCCCCCTTTTCGGACTGCTGCTCGTGCCCGGCTGGCTTCTGAGCTTCAATCTCGCCGTCCTGCAGCGCATCGTCCCCTTCCTCGCTTCGGTGCATGCCTACGGCAGCGGCCGCGGCTCGACCCTTCCCTCGACCCTCACCTCCGAGCCTTTGCTCGCCGCGCATCGCGCGCTGCACCTCCTTGCCCTCGCGGGATTGTTGCTTGCCGTCGCGCTCGATATAACCTGGCTTGCGCGCAGTGCGACGCTCGTCGGTCTCGCCGGTGCGCTGGCATTCG
Source organism: Betaproteobacteria bacterium (assembly GCA_029858545.1). Lineage (GTDB taxonomy): Bacteria > Pseudomonadota > Gammaproteobacteria > Burkholderiales > SG8-39 > JAOUFA01. The sequence goes on along the minus strand of JAOUFA010000140.1, from coordinate 4,752 downwards.
CGGCCTTCTTCCTCAATGTCGTGCAGCGTCTGCGCGCGGCGCGCACGCAACCGCCAACCACTGGAGAATCACCATGAGTCATGCGCGTCAGATCTGCCGCCGCCTGCACGAAGAGCACCTTGGCACGCTTGATTTGTGGGGCAAGATCGAGCAGGCTTGCGGCGCACGCACCAGGCCAGAGAGCGAACTCGTCGCGCTGCTACGGCGTGGCGCCGCTGAAGCGGCGCTCGAACTCGAACGACACTTCGCCTTCGAGGAAGCCGAACTCTTTCCGCGCCTCGCCGAGGCGGGCGAGGCCGACATCGCCTCGCTCCTCGAAGAAGAGCACGGCACCATCCGCGACGCCGCGCGGGGTTTCATCGAACTGGCACGGGGCATCGGTGAGGGCGAGGCGCCCCCCCCGCCCTTGCGCCGTCTGGCGCTCGAACTCGCCGAGCGGCTCTTCGCCCACGTACAGAAGGAGGAAATGGCCCTCCTGCCGCTGCTCGATGACTTGCTCGACGAAGCGACCGACGAGTCGCTCGTAATGATCTACAGTGGCAACTGATGAGGAGGATCCGATGACACACACCACCGGCGCCGCGGCAGAATTGCGGATTCGCCGCCTGACCCCCAACGATCTGCCCGCGGTAACCGCGATCGACGCCTCGCTCGGCGGACGCATGCGAACCGCATTTCACGATCGCCGTCTGCAGGCCGCGCAGCGCGCGCCGAATCTGTACGTTCAATTCGCCGCCGAGGAAAAGGGCCGGGTCGTAGGCTACGTCCTGGGCCGGGTGCTGGAGGGCGAGTTCGGGCGCACCGCTCCCGCCATGCGCCTCGAAGTCATCGGCGTGCGCGCCGATGCGCGCGGCCACGGCGCGGGCCTTGCCTTGAACCGCGCCCTCGAAGACGAAGCGAGGAAGCGCGGCTTGCACGAAATGCGCACCGGCGGTGACTGGCGCGACCACACCATGATGCGCTTTCTGGATACCGCCGGCTATGAACTGGCGCGCAGTCACGTCATCGACTGCGCTTTGGGCGAGGCGCTGCTCGGCTCGCGTCATGAGGAACCTGTAAGCGTCGAGCAACACGAACGGCCGTCGGACCAGAACGACTACAGCAATGCGGCGCCGAACGATTTCGATCAGCTTGCGCGCGACACCGTCGAAATCGGATCCCTTGTTCCATCCGACCTCGAAGACGTCGTGCGCATTGACCGGCGCCGCACCGGACACGATCGCAGCGCTTACATACAGCACAAATTCGACGACGCCCTCAAGGAGTCCGCAATCCGGATGTCCCTCGTCGCACGCAAGAACGGCGCCGCCGCCGGCTTCCTCATGGCGAGCGCCGACTATGGAAACTTCGGTCGCGCCGAACCCGCCGCGGTGCTCGATACCATCGGCGTCGACCCGAATTTCGCACACACCGGCGTCGCGCGTGCGATGCTCTCGCAGCTTTTCGTCAACCTCGGCGCGCTGCGCATCGAACGCGTCGAAACGCTGCTGGGCAGGGAAAACTATGGTCTACTCGGGTTCTTTTATCGCATGGGATTCGCGCCATCGCAAAGACTGGCGTTCTGCAAACCGCTGCGCTGAGCGGTCTGGCATACCCGAAAAGGAGAATGTGGTGATGGTCGTCGTCAAGCCAAAGATGGTCGTAACAATGAAACTCGAGGGAACCTGCGCCTCGCATTCGCGTACCGATATCCGGGTGCGCGATCTCGCCTCGACCATCGACGAACCGCTCGAGCGCGGCGGCAGCAACAAGGGCTTGTCGCCCACCGAGACACTCATGGCGGCGCTGATCGGCTGCACCAACACGATTTGCCACCGGGTGGCGGAGAAGAACGGCGTCGCGATTCGCGACATGAAAGTCCGAGTGGAGGCCGAGTTCGACCGGCGCGGCGTCACACTGGCGGAAGAAGTCGAGATTCCCTTTCCCAATCTGACCCTCTATATCGACCTGAGCACCGACGCCGACGACGCCGCGCTGGATCGGGTCAAACGCGAACTCGCGATGTTCTGCCCGGTATCAAAGGTCATCCGCGCAAGCGGCACCCGGGTGAACGAAGTCTGGACGGTCTCCCGACCCTAGAGCCGCCTGGCCGGCAAGCGGCGCAGTCGCGCATTGCGCCCACGAAGGATGCACGATAGACTTTTCCGCGATACGTCGGAACAGCCGCGGAGGAGATGGTCATGCCGGAGACAATTCGGTGAGCGACAAGCGGGGGGAGTCAGGCGCTCATCCGGGCGCATTCGACCGGCTCATCGCGGGGATGAACGCGCTCGGATCGGTATGGATCCTGCTGCTGGTGCTGATGGTGACCGCCGATGCCCTCGGTCGAAGCTTCTTTTCGCACCCCATCGCGGGAGTGACCGAACTCACCCAGGTTTCGATAGTCGGCATCGTCTTCCTGCAGCTTGCCGACGCAATCCACACCGGCCGGCTCACCCGCGCGGACTCGTTCCTCGCGCTGATCCACGTTCTGCGCCCGCGCGTCGCGAATACCCTCGAAGGCGCTTTCTTCGTGCTGGGCGCGGTCTATATGGTTCTCGGATTGTGGGGTTCGGTTCCACTGCTCCGGGAGGCGATCGATCGCAAGTCGTACCTGGGCAACGAAGGTGTGTTCACGGTGGTCGTATGGCCGGTCAAGGCAATCATCGTCATCGGGCTCACGGTGTGCCTGGTCGAATTCCTGCGACTCGCGGTTCGCGCATTCCGTCGCGCGGCCAACGCCTGACCGTTCAAGCCATTCGCACCCGAATCACCCGTGGCGAACCGGCGCCGCTGTTTGACAGCGGAACCGTCCGCCGGAACAGCGCCGCCGAATTGAAACCAGGCTTCCTATGGAAATGAGCAGCATCACGGTCGGCATCGCCTCCGTTGTCGCGATCGTCTTCTTCATCTACGCGGGCGTTCACATCGCCGTCGCGCTCGGCATGATCTCCTTCGTCGGTGTCCTGTTCCTCAAGGGCAATTTCGACGTCGCGCTGAACCTGGTCGCCCTGGCAATGGCGGACTCCATCTCGGACGAGGCCTTTGCCACCGTGCCGCTCTTCGTCATGATGGGGTTGATCGTGAGCCGCTGCGGAATGGGGCGCGATGTCTACGAATTCGCCAACGACCTGTTTCGCGGCCTGCGCGGGGGCCTGGGCATGGCAACCATTGCCGCCAACGCGATTTTCGCAGCCGTAACGGGTTCGTCGATCGCATCCGCGTCGGTATTCGCGAAAGTCGCGATCCCGGAAATGCTGCGCTATCACTACGGACGGCGCTTCGCCGTCGGCGTCGTCGCCGGAAGTTCGGTACTGGGGATGATCATTCCGCCCAGCGTGATGCTGATCATCTATGCGGTGGTAACCGAGCAATCGGTCGGCGCCATGTTCCTCGCCGGCGTTTTCCCCGGCCTGCTGCTTGCCGCGGCCTATTGCATCGCGATTCCGCTCTTCATCGCGATCGCACCGCGTTTTGTCGGTGGCGAACCGGCGGGGCTCGCGCCGGCGGCCTTCGCGACGCTCGCGCGCGACGCGGTGACAAAGCTCGGTCCGGTCGCGCTGCTGGTGTTCGTCGTGCTGGGAGGAATCTATGGCGGAATACTCACTCCCGTCGAGTCGGGTGCGGCGGGCACCGTCGTCGCGGCGATCCTGGGCTCGATCAAGCGCCGCCTGACGCCGCAGGCGATCTGGGGCGCACTCGTCGACACCGGGCACATCACCGCCAACATCCTGTTCCTGATCATCGCCGCGTCGATCTACAGTCGCATGCTGGGAATCGCCGGCCTGCCGACGCTATTTGGCGAATGGTTGAGCGCAATCCACCTGTCGTTCGCGGGTTTCATGGTCATTTACGTCCTGTTGCTGCTGGCCCTCGGTACGATCATCGACACTGCATCAATCATTCTCATCATCGTGCCGTTGTTTCTTCCCGCGCTCCAACCGTTCAACATCAATCTGGTTTGGTTCGGGATCATTACCGTCGTCGGGGCCGAGATCGGGTTGCTTACGCCGCCGTTCGGCATCTCCTGCTTCGTCATCAAGGCCGCGATCGACGAACCGTCGATATCGCTGAACGATGTCTTCATGGGCGCGCTGCCCTTCGCGGCGGTGATGCTGCTGGTACTCGTCGTGCTCATCGTTTTCCCCCAGATCAGTCTGGCGCTGATCTGAATTCCCGGGGGCAAGGCGCTCAGCCCTGCCGGTAGTAGCGTTCGATGTCGGTGCGCGTCAGCACGCCGTAGACGCGTTCGATCCCGGGCACGGTGTGCTGCGCGATGTAGAGCGCCTCGACGCCCGCCTCCTGCATTGTCTCGAGCGCTTCCTTCAGGCTCGCCTGCAACTCGATCGGCGCGAGCCGGACTCCGGATTCCGGCGTGTCGACCAGATCGAGTTCGCTTTCACCGGCGTCATCACGGGCCCGCCGCTCGAGTTCTTCGATCGGCAACAACAGGGTCGGCATGCCGGCGTCGCGCATCAGCACCCAGCGCGGTCGCTCGGCGAGCACCTCGGCAACCCGGGCGCGCGGCGCACGGCGCGGCAGCGTGGCGGCGCTGCGGTCCATCGCCGCGCCGACCCCGACGCGTCGCAGCGATTGGCTCACCGGGTCGTTGCGGTACTCGAGACCCTGCACACGCATCAGCGTAAGAAAAACCGACTGCTGGCCGAAGAGCTGGCGCGAGGTTCCGTAGGCCGCGATCACGGCGAGCATATCGGGCCAGATGATGTTCGGATTGCCGGAGAGTTCCAGCATCGCGGTCAATGCGGCGAGCGG
>JAOUFA010000139.1 GCA_029858545.1 Betaproteobacteria bacterium | reverse complement strand
AGCATCGGAATGTTGAATTCTTCAAGTGCGACGTGACCGTGCGATTCGCCAAAGGGGGCCTCGGGTTCGCAAAACTCGGTATCGATCAGCCCCTCAATGACGATCTCTGCCTCCGCAGGGACGAAGAGGTCGACGCTCCGCGCCTTCACCACATTGATCGGTGCCCCGGCGAGGCCACCCGCAACGGTGAGTTCATCGACACCGAGCGGCAGCTTTTGCGGCCCGACGAATGCGACACAGGGCGGGCAGCCGAGCACGATCGCACAGGGCATCAACTTCTTGCCCAGCTTCTGATGCTTCACGTAGTGCTGATAGCCGCCGGCTCCCCCGGCGCGAGTCGCCATGCGTATGACGAGGCGGTTGGTGGCCTTCAGCGCGGCACGATAGGTGCCCATGTTCTGCACCCCGGTCTCGGGGTCGCAGGTGATGACATTGGTCGCGGTGAGGGTCGGTGCCGAATCGAACCCCGGGGTCGACACCGGGATCGGCAGGCGATCGAGCCCGTTGCCCTCCCCCTGCAACGCATTGCCCTCGAGCACCACCTCCTGGCAGGGCGCGTGCTCGACGACGCGAGGCGCAATGGGGCGAGCAATGGCCTGATTCCATTTTGCCTGGATCTCGTCCGGTGGCACGCCCATACCGACCGAGTAGATGTCGCGGTTTGCGGCAATCGCACCTACCAGGACCGGCATCGCAAACTTTCTGCCGCGACCGTCGATCACGTTGGTGAAGAGAAATGCCTTGCGCTCGTGCTCTGCCATGCCGCCGACGAATTGCCAGCGTACCAGCGGATGCAATTCGGAATCCTTGTCGATTGGCCTGTCGATCCTCAGCAACAGCCCTTGCTTGTCGAGCGCATCGAGATGTTCGTGAAGATCACGGTAGCCGCGGGTTCTGTCGTTCATGCGTTGCGTCCAATCGGATGTTTTTGTCGCGGATGCCTTGATCCGGGAAATTAGGATAACCCGTCCGGAGTTTCGTCGCCATGGAACTCCGCGGCAATATTCGTCACCCGGATCAAGCCGGCGCAGCGGTCCCCGGAAGTACTACCGCATCTCCTGGGGTAGGCGTCTCACCGCAAGCACGGTGATATCGTCCGACGGCGCCGCGCCGCCGGCAAACGCATGTACCGCCTCGAGTACCTCCTGCGCGAGTGCCGCGACGCTCGTGAGACGAGTCCCGCGCAGGACATGCTCGAGCCGCTCTTCGCCGAAAAAATTCTCGCGTGGGTCGGCGGCCTCGGTCACTCCGTCGGTATAGGCGAACAGCACCTCATCGGGAAGAATGGTCAGCGTCTGGTCTCGATACACGGTGCCGACCCGCACGCCGAGCGGCGCACTGCGCCCGCCCTCGACCGGCCGCACCCGCGCGTCACCGCCGCGGACATAGGGTGGGTTGTGTCCCGCATTGCAGAACCGTAGTTGTCCGCTGCGTGGATTGAGGAAGGCGAGAAACAGCGTGACGAACATCTGGTTATCGTTGTTCCGGCACAGTTCCTCGTTGACGCGCGCCATGATCCGCGCCGGATCCGGGTCGCCCCCCGGATCGACCGCGGAAAGCTTCGCCGTCACGCGCAAGAGATCGACCGTGCGCGCCATGAACAGGGCCGCAGGAACGCCCTTGCCCGACACGTCACCCACTGCCATGCACAGGGTTCCCTGAGGCGTGACGAAGAAATCATACAGATCACCGCCGACCTCGCGTGCCGGCTCGATCCGTGCATGCACCTCCAGCGCCCCCGCAAGCGCTGCAAGCGCGGCGGGGCGCGGAAGCATGCTTTCCTGGATTTCGCGCGCCAGGCGCAGTTCCTTCTCGATGTGCTCCAATTTCAAGCGTTGCTTGAATCCTTCCAGCAGCTTGTCGTTGCTGAGGCGCATGCGCTCGCTCATCAGCGCAAGGAGATTGCGCACGACGCGAGGGTCGTTCATGAAGCGCGACCAGAATTGCTCTTGTTCGAGAGCCAGGATCCGGCTGCCCTTTTCGGCGACCACGAAGGCCGACACCGGCCTGCCGTCGATAATCGACATCTCGCCAATGCAATCGCCCGCCTCGATCAAGATCGAATTCGGCGAATCGGCGGCATCGAGGTGCACGCGCATGCGTCCCTCGAGCACCAGGAAGATGCTCGTATTCGGACGCCCCGGATCGAGCAGCAGTGTGTCGGTCCGCACGTCATGCACCGTACAGTGCTGGATCACGTCCTCGATCGCAGAATACGCGACACCGCTGAACAACTGAACGCGCGAAATGAATCCATTGCGCCGCCGGTCGCCCAGCCTGCGGTCACGACCGAGCGTCGTTCCATTCGGAAGAACCGCCGGAAACACCCCCGTGCCACCCGACTTGCGTCGATCGGCGGCGCGCGGCTTGTGGCGCGGCGTTGAGTCCATGCGCTGTTCGCCTATGTTAGTCACCAGGGCGAAACTCCTGAGCGCCCGACGCTGCAGCATGCGGCCAAGCCGACTCCGGTGCGTCCCGGGATATGAGGCAAGAAAGAGGGATTGCGTACTAGTCTTGAAAGCTTATCATACCGGGCCGCCAAAATTGATCCATGACAGTGCATTCCGCGAAAATCACGATCATCAATCGCCTGCCTGAAATTCGATGCGTCGCGGACATGGTCGATGCGTTCTGTGCGCGGCATGCCGTGCCGCAACGCCTCGTGCATGAGATGCAGGTGGTACTCGATGAAGTCCTGAGCAATGTGATTCGCCACGCCTTCACCGACGACGCCGAACACGAAATCCGCGTCGCGCTGGAACTGTCCGGCGGCGATCTGCTCGCCGTGGTGGAGGATGACGGCATCGCCTTCGACCCGACGCGTGCGCGCGTCGACAAACTCACGGCCGAGCGTGCCCGAAGAGGCGAAGGCGGGCTCGGAATCACATTCGTTCGCGCGCTGTGCGACCGGATCAGCTATCGGCGCGAGGCCACGGGCAACTCCCTGTGCGTCGCCAAACGAATTCAGAGCGCGGGAAGCCCCGCGGAGCGGACCTCATCGCTGAATATGTCCGATGTGCGACACGGAGAGACCTCGGTGCTGAGCGTCTCGGGCAGGCTCGACACGGCCAATGCGCACGCGATGAAGACGCGTCTCGAAGAACTCATTGGCGCCGGTGCGCGGCAACTCGCAGTTGATCTGAGCCTCGTGACCTATATCAGCAGCGCGGGATTCTGGGCCCTGCTGTTCGCCGCAAATCTGGCCGAGCGCGCCGGGGGAGGACTGGTGGTATGCGGGTTGCGCGATGATCTTGCGCAACTCGTCGAGCGCGCCGGACTGGCGCAAATTCTGCGCGTCGCTGCCAGCAGAGAAGCGGCTCTGCACGCGTTGCACGCGTCGCCGAAAGATTAGTCGCAGGACAACTTTCGCACGACCGAATCTCGGCGTGCGGAACGGTCATCTGAGGGGGATTAGCATGGATATGGTCGCAACGCAGTGGCACGAATTTCCGGCCATCGAGGTCAGGGGCCGCATCGACAGTAGCACCGCAAGCGATTTGCAGGAACGTCTGTGTGCGCTCGTGAGGGGCGGCCAGGCCGGGCTGATTGTCGATCTAAGTCAGGTGGCGTACCTGAGCAGCGCCGGATTCCGCGCCTTGCTGGTGGCGGCCAAAGCAGGCGAAGACGGCGGATGCCACCTCGCCTTATGCGGTCTGAATGGCGAGGTGCGCCGCCTGTTTACGATCGGCGGCTTTGACGAAGTCTTCCTTATCCAGTCGTCGCGGGAGGACTGTGCACTGCAACTGCGCGCCCGCCTCGCAGCCGCACCGCCCCAGTGAAGAAGCCGGAAAACCTCCTCTACGGTGTGAATGAGATTCCACCGCATTCCGTTACGCTGCTCAATGCCGCTCAGCACGTCGGGGTGATCGCGATCAATCTTGTCTACCCGCTGCTGATCTTCCGGCTTGCCGGCGTATCAACGGATGCCGTTATCGCGCTGCTCGCGCTGGGCATGGCGATTCTCGGTCTGGCAACTTTCCTGCAAAGCGCGCCCAGAGGGCCGGTCGGTTCGGGTTACCTCTGTCCGTCGACCTTTACCGCGACCTACATGGCACCGTCGCTGCTTGCAGTGAAGATGGGAGGGCTTCCGTTGGTATTCGGCATGACGATGTTCGCCGGTCTGATCGAATCCCTGCTTGCACGCGCGTTGCACCGGTTGCGTGCGTTCGTCCCGGTGGAACTCTCCGGTTTGGTCATACTTCTGATCGGCATGACGGCCGCACTGGTGGGAGTGCGCACTCTTCTCGGCGGCAGCACACAGGCGCCGAGCGGCGCGGAATGGACCGTCGCCGTGTTGACCCTCGGGGTCACGATCTTCCTCAACATCTGGGGCCGGGGCTTCGCGCGCATGCTGTGCGCGCTGATCGGCATGGCTGTCGGCTATATTGCCTCCGCAGGGTTCGGCCTGTTTCCTCCCGCTGACCTCGATCGATTGGCCGAGGCGCCGTGGATCGCGCTGCCGACACTAATGCATGTTTCCTGGTCGTTCGATGCGAGTCTCGCCACCGCCTTCGCAGTGGCCGCGCTCGCCGCGGCGATGAAGGCCGTCGGCACATTGACCATCTGCCAGCGCACGAACGACGCGGCCTGGGTGCGACCCGACAGCGCGTCCAATTCGAAAGGTGTCATCGCCGACGGGTTGGGTAGCATCCTCTCGGGTCTGCTCGGCGGAGTCGGGATCAACACCGGTACGCCCTCGGTGGGGCTCGCCGCCGCGACCGGGGTCGCGAGTCGGCGCGTCGGCTACGCGGTGGGCGCAGTCTTCCTCGCCCTCGCATTGACCCCGAAGGTCGCCGCGGTCCTCGCACTTATGCCACGCCCGGTGATGGGCGCGGCACTGGTGTTCGCCGCCTGCTTCATCCTCATCAACGGCCTGCAGGTCATCACCTCGCGCCTGCTCGACTCGCGCCGCACGCTGACGATCGGGTTGGGTCTGATTGCCGGAGTAACCGTGGAGGTCATCCCGACCATTGCCGCCGGCTCGCCCGCATGGTTCAAGCCGCTCATTGGGTCATCCCTCGTGTTCGGCACGCTCGCTGCGCTGGCGCTGAATCTCCTGTTTCGCATCGGCGTGCGCCAGACCGTGGAAATGTCGCTGCGCGCCGATGCACACGATGCGCCAAAGGTGGAGGAATTCCTGCGTCGCAACGGCGCGCGCTGGGGCGCGCGCCCGGACATCGTCAACCGCGCGGTGTTCGGCGCGGGCCAACTCATCGAAGCGGTCATAGAGCACGGCCACGCCACGGGAGACCTCGAACTACAGGCGCGCTTCGACGAGTTCGACTTCGACCTGCGACTGAGCTACCAGGGCAGCGCGCTCGAAATGCCCGAGCGGCGCCCGAGCACTCAGGAAATTCGCGACACCGACGCCGGCTCCATGCGGCTCGCGGGATTCCTGCTGCGCCGCAACGCTGATCGCGTACGGGTCGAACACCAGGGACCCCGCGTTTCAATCTGGTTTCATTTCGACCACTGATCTGGAGTCTGCGTTCCTTCGCCTTCCAGAGGCGCTCGAGGTTTCCCGCGAGTCGATCGCTAGCGTGACTCGCCGCGCCTGGTTTCCGGAACGTCATGCGACGCGTAGATAGTGAATGGAAAAAAGCCGGTCGGCGTCGACCCAGTGACTCACGGCGCGCCATCCGGCGCGGGCCGCCAGGGTGTGGAACCCGCCGACATCGTACTTGTGCGAGTTCTCGGTGTGGATCGATTCGCCCGCCGCGAAACCGAACGACCGGCCACCGACATGCACCCTCTGCCGATTGCGACTCACCAAGTGCATCTCGATACGACTCGCCTCGGCCACCCAGCGTGCGTCGTGCTCGAAGGCGTCGAGATCGAAATCACCGCCGAGTTCGTCGTTGATCCGGCGCAGAATGTTCTTGTTGAATGCGGCCGTCACGCCCGCGGTGTCGTTATAGGCGGCGTGCAGGATGCCGGCATCCTTCGGCATATCGACACCGATCAACAAGCCGTTGTCCGTGCCGAGATCGATAGCGGCGGCGCGCAGAAATCGCACCGCCTCCTCGTGCGTGAAGTTGCCGATCGTCGAACCGGGGAAAAAGCCGACCCGCGCCCGCTCACCGGGAATTGTGGGAATCTCGAATGGTCGAGTGTAATCGGCGCAAACCGGCAACACCCGCAGATCGGGATAAGCTTCCGCCAGTTCCTTGGCCGAGGCGAGCAGATGCTCGCGCGAAATGTCGACCGGCACATACGCGGCGATCGATTCCAGCGTATCGAGCAATACGCGCACCTTGCTGCTCGATCCGCTGCCGAATTCGATCAGGCTCGCATGCGGGCCGATCAGCGTGCGAAAAGCACCTGCATGGTCGCGCAGGATCGCCGTTTCGGTTCGCGTCGGATAGTATTCTGGCAACTCGCAGATGCGATCGAAAAGGCGCGACCCGCGAGCGTCGTAAAAATACTTGGCCGCGAGCTGCTTCTGCGGCAATGCCAATCCCGCCATCACGTCGGCACGGAATTCCTCCGACGCCGGCGTGAATTCCACGAAATCGTGCAGCGGTCCGAGATCGACGGCGGCGTAACTCTTCACGTATCCTCAGCCAGACGCAGGCCGGCGAACTGCCAGCGCATATGAGGGTAAAAGAAGTTCCGGTACGTGGCACGCAGGTGCGAGGCCGGGGTGATGCATGCACCACCGCGCAGGACGTACTGGTTCGACATGAACTTGCCGTTATATTCCCCGAGCGTGCCTGCCTCGGTCTTGAACCCCGGATACGCCGCATAGGCGCTTTGCGTCCACTCCCATACATCGCCGAACATCTGCTCGAGCCCCGTGGCGCCAGGCGCCGGCGCCGGGCGCAACAAACCGGAATCCAGGAAATTGCCCTCCACCGGCAAGCGGCGTGCGGCGACTTCCCACTCGGCCTCCGTGGGCAGCCGCTTGCCTGCCCAGCGCGCATAGGCATCCGCCTCGTACAGGCTGATGTGGCAGACCGGCGCCGTATCCTCGATGGGTTGAAGGCCGGAAAGCGACATCCCGCGCCATTCCCCGTTGCTTTCGAGCCAATACAATGGCGCGCGCCAGCCCTCGCGCCGCACCGTCGCCCAGCCGTCCGACAGCCACAGTTCCGGGCGCGCATACCCCCCATCGCTGATGAACGCCTTCCATTCGGCATTGGTCACCAAACGCGAGGCGAGACGGAATGCGCCAACGTAGACCTTGTGGCGCGGCCTTTCGTTATCGTAGGAGAAATCCGCTCCGGCATGACCGATCTCGAAGATCTTGCCGCCGAATTCGCGCCAAGAAAGTTGCGGCGCCGCGTGCGCTGCCGCGGCGCGGTATTTTCGGTATGCCGGCAAGACAGGATTGCACGAGAAGACATGCAGAATATCCATCAGAATCAATTCCTGATGCTGCTGCTCGTGGTGAAGTCCGAGAAGGATTCGCGGCACGGCGGCGTTCCAGCTGGCGCACGATGCCGTAGCGATAAAGGCCTCCATCGCCGCATCGACATGGCGACGGTAAGCGACGATATCGGCTGCGGACGGACGGGTCAGAAGACCACGCTCCGGGCGCGGGGGATGTGAACCGACCGATTCGTAATAGGAGTTGAACAGGTATCGGTACTGCGGATCGAAGGCCTCGTGACCAGGCACATGCTCGGCCAGCACGAGCGTCTCGAAGAACCAGGTCACGTGAGCGCGATGCCACTTCGTCGGACTGGCATCGGCCATGGACTGCACGACCTGGTCTTCCTCCGACAACGGCTCCGCCAGCCGCTCGGTCTCGGCGCGCACCCGGCGGTACCGCTGTCGCAACGTTTCGCGGTCCCGCGCATCGACCTTCGACACGCCGGAATCGGACGCACCAAACCTAGGAGTTGCGATGACGCCCGAGCCCATTCCGACCCCGCATGAGAATTATCCCTGTGCCACCCGGGGACTCGTTCCCGCTCGAATGACCGACCAGTAACTATAAGGGATCGTTGTTCTGTTCGTGTCGCCCCGACTCGCCCTCGACCCGGCGGCAACCTCGCATCTCGCAGCAAGTGCCCGGGTGTTCGGGCATCAAACCACACGCAGTCGGATTGTGCCGGTGGGTTCCCGACAACCACAATGGAAACGCGACGTACGGATTATTCCCAGGCTGTGCCGCACGCAGCGGATGCGGGACCGGACGATCGGGCAACCGCAGGCACCTCCCGGTCGCCTGCCGGAGGCGAATCGACGCCGCCAACCGGGTGGCCCGAATGACCCGCGCTAGCCCACCGTCTGCCGCGCAATCCTCATGCGCATCGCGCGCATGTCATCACCACGCAACTCCCTGAGCGCGTAGCCGACGAACTCCGGCGTCACCTGTTTGCGCCAGTAGATGTCCATGTCCGCGTTGTCCATGGGCTTCGCACGTGAGCCAACCGTCGCGGCAACTTCCGCGATCACGTCGTCGGTCAGCTTCCTGCCGACGAGCGCCTCGCTCACCTTGGGAACCAGGAACGGCCGCGAAGCCACCGCGCCGAGCGCGATGCGCCCCGCCTCGACCGTGCCGTCCTTCGCGAGCTTCACTGCCGCCGCGACGCCAAGCAGCGGAAAATCAAACGAGCCGCGCCGGCGCAGTTTCCAGTAGGTGCTCTTCCAGCCCGGTGCCGCGAATCTCACCTCGGTGAGGATCTCATCAGACCTGCGTGAAAGGTATTCCATGCCGTCGTTCTTGTACAAATCCTCGAGCGCCACTTCGCGGCTGCCGGAGGTCGACACCAAGGTCACCTTTGCACCGAGCGCGATCAACGCGGGTGCGGTGTCGGTCGACGATACCGCCACGCAACGCTTGCTCGCGGTGGCGACCCAGCACACGTCGCCGTCCTTCTTGTAGCAGTAGTTGATCGCCTTGCGCCATTCCTCGGTCTGGTTGTAGTAGCTGCAGCGCGTATCCA
>JAOUFA010000569.1 GCA_029858545.1 Betaproteobacteria bacterium | reverse complement strand
CGCCTTGCGCCGACGCCGCAACCAGTAGCCAAAGGAATGCACCCGCTCCTGCACCTTGCCTGCCCCCAATTCCAGAGCGCCCGATTCTAGAGGCACTTGCCCTGCTTTTGTCCCGCATTTTGTCCCGCTTTGCGGGACCCGCCGCGCGCTTGCGGGGAGTGAAATGGCGGCACGTCGATCGCCAGCGTCAAAGCCAAAGCCAAAGCCGGATCCGGTGAAGCGCAACGTTAACACGCTACTACCGCAACACCATTTTCCAACCCCCCTACCAGGAGAATAGCCATGTCCGCAGTTCTTTCCCCCTCCCAGGCCGCCGTCGACCTCGCCGCAGTCAAGGGCAAGCAACAGGCTGCCTGGTCCGCCGGCGACTATGCCGTCGTCGGCACCACTTTGCAGATCGTCGGCGAGTCGCTGTGCGAGGCGCTCGACCTGCGTCCCGGTGCGCGCGTGCTCGACGTGGCCGCCGGCAACGGCAACGCGACACTCGCCGCCGCGCGGCGCTGGGCCGATGTCACCTCGACCGACTATGTTCCGTCGCTGCTCGAACGCGGACGCGTCCGGGCGGGAGCCGAGGGACTGCCGGTGAAGTTCGAGCAGGCGGATGCCGAGAAGCTCCAGTATGCCGACGCAAGTTTCGATGTCGTGATGTCCACCTTCGGCGTGATGTTCACCCCCGACCAGGAGAAGGCCGCAGCGGAAATGGCGCGCGTGTGCAAACCGGGCGGCAAGATCGGCCTCGCCAACTGGACCCCGTCCAGCTTGGTCGGCGAACTCTTCAAGCTGATCGGGCGCTACCTGCCTCCGCCGGCCGGCGTGAAGCCGCCGTCGCTGTGGGGCACCGAAGAGCGCCTGCGCGAGCTGTTTTCCGATCGACTCGACTCGATCGCGGTCGAGCGCAAGGAATTCGTGTTTCGCTACCGCAGCGCGGCCCATTTCCTCGACATTTTCCGCACCTACTACGGCCCGGTGCAGAAGGCCTTCGGTGCGCTCGATGCGGACCGGCAGGAATCGCTCGCGACGGACCTGAAGGCGCTCGCCGAACGGTTCAATCGCGCGACTGACGGTGCGCTGGTGGCGCCGGGTCAATACCTCGAGGTGGTGTGCGTTACGCGCACATCGCTTTGACCGCCGCCGGCGGCGCGCCGGGTCGTCCAGAGGACCTGTTCGACCGGCGCCACGGTGCGCTGCCCGAGACGGCTTGTCGTGGGAGCCGGCCACATCCTCGCACCAAAGATATAAGGAGCTTCAAGATGAATATCAGCGATGTCATCGTTCATATCAAGGAATCCCTGGGATCGGAAGCGCGGTTGTCACTCGAAAATGCGATACGCGAAATTGAAGGGGTTGTTTCGGCAAGGTTCAACCCCGGCAAGGAGCACTTGCTCGTGGTCGCCTATGACACCGGAAAAGCCAATGCCGCGGCATTGTTGGGGAAGACCCGGGCGGCGGGCTATACGGCCCAATTGATAGGTATGTAAGCAAGGCAGCGCTCTGCGCACGCGCGGTCGCAACCGAAGCGCGCACCGCGATCGAAAATAGATCGACCATCCTTTGAGGAGACATTCATCATGAAAAGAATCGCAGCATTCGTCTACGGCGTCGTTTCATACGTCATATTCTTCGCAACCTTCCTGTACGCCATCGGTTTCGTCGGCAACCTCCTGGTGCCGAAGTCCATCGATTCGGCGCCGGTCGACCCGCTCTGGCAGGCATTTCTGATCGATGCGTTGCTGCTCGGCCTTTTCGCGGTGCAGCACAGCGTGATGGCGCGCCCGGCCTTCAAGCGCTGGTGGACGCGTTTCGTGCCGCAACCGGTCGAGCGCAGCACCTACGTGTTGTTCTCGAGCCTGGCGCTCATCGCGCTGTTCGCCTACTGGCAGCCGATCGGCGGCGTGATCTGGCAGGTGGAGCATCCCACCGCCCGGGTGGTTCTCAACGGACTCTGCGCGCTCGGCTGGGGGCTCGTGCTGATCGCAACCTTTCTGATCAACCACTTCGACCTTTTCGGTCTGCGTCAGGTGTGGCTCTACCTGCGCGGCAAAGACTATCGCGCACTCACATTCGTCACACCCGGACCCTACAGGCTCGTGCGTCATCCGATCTATGTCGGCTTCATCGTCGCGTTCTGGGCCACGCCGACCATGACCGCGGCGCATCTG
>JAOUFA010000570.1 GCA_029858545.1 Betaproteobacteria bacterium | reverse complement strand
CCAGCCTGCGTTCGCTGCTGCAGGCCTTGCGCGATACCTACTGTCGCAACGTCGGCTTCGAATACATGTTCATCAGCGATCGCGCGCAGCGCCTGTGGATCCAGGAGCGGATCGAGCCCGAGCGCGCCACGCCGCGCTACGGCGCGGAGATGCAGAAGCGGATCTTGCAGAAGCTCACTGAGGCGGAGACGCTCGAACGTTATTTGCACACCCGGTACGTCGGGCAAAAGCGTTTCTCGCTCGAGGGCGGCGAAAGCCTGATTCCGTCGATCGACGAGGTGATCCAGCGCGCCGGCGCCGCAGGGGTGCAGGAAATCGTCATCGGCATGGCGCACCGCGGGCGCTTGAACGTGCTCGTCAACGTGCTCGGCAAGATGCCGAAAGATCTGTTCCTTGAGTTCGAGGGCAAGCAGGCGCATGATCTGCCCGCGGGCGACGTGAAGTACCACAACGGATTCTCGTCGGATCTGTCGACCCCGGGCGGGCCGGTGCATATATCGCTCGCCTTCAATCCGTCGCACCTGGAAATCGTCAATCCGGTGGTCGAGGGTTCGGTGCGCGCGCGCCAGCGCCGTCGCGCGGACAAGACCGGCGCCCAGGTGCTGCCGGTGCTGATCCACGGCGATGCGGCCTTTGCGGGCCAGGGCGTGGTGATGGAGACGCTCAACCTTTCCAACACGCGCGGCTACGGCACCGGCGGCACGGTTCATATCGTGGTGAACAACCAGATCGGCTTCACGACCTCGGACCCGCGCGACACGCGTTCGAGCACTTATTGCACCGATGTGGCGAAGATGGTCGAGGCGCCGATCTTTCACGTCAACGGCGACGATCCCGAAGCGGTGTTGTTCGTGACCGAGCTGGCGCTCGATTTCCGCCAGAAGTTCAAGAAGGACGTGGTGATCGACCTGGTGTGCTTCAGGAAGCTCGGCCACAACGAGCAGGATGAACCCTTCGTCACCCAACCGCTGATGTATCGCAAGATCGCGCAGCATGCGGGCACCCGCAAGTTATACGCCGACCGCCTGGTGACGCAGGGAGTGCTGACCGCTGAGGAAACCGAGGCGATGATCAAGGCGTTTCGCGCCGCGCTCGATGCGGGCGAGCATACCGCGAACCCGGTGATCTCGAACTTCAAGAGCAAGTTTGCGGTCGACTGGTCGCCGTACGTCAACAGCAAATGGACCGATGCTGCTGATACTCACGTTCCGCTCGATGAGCTCAAACGTCTCGCCGAGCGCGTGGTCGCAGTACCTGCGGAATTCAAACTGCATCCGACGGTCGAGCGGCTGATGGAGGCGCGCCGCCAGATGGGCGAGGGCAAGCTCGCGCTTGACTGGGGGATGGCCGAGACGCTCGCCTATGCGACGCTCCTCTCGAACGGCTACGACGTGAGGCTCTCTGGACAGGACTCGGGGCGTGGCACGTTCGCGCACCGTCACGCGGTGCTGCACGACCAGGACCGCGAAAGCTGGGACCAGGGCATCTACGTCCCGTTGCAGAACATCGCGAAGGACCAGGGCGATTTCGTGGTGATCGATTCGGTGCTGTCGGAGGAGGCGGTACTCGGCTTCGAGTACGGCTTTTCGACCGCGGACCCCACCGCGCTGGTGATCTGGGAGGCGCAGTTCGGCGATTTCGCCAACGGTGCTCAAGTGGTGATCGACCAGTTCATCTCCTCGGGGGAAGCGAAGTGGGGGCGCGTGTCGGGCCTGGTGATGCTGCTTCCGCACGGTTACGAGGGACAGGGTCCGGAGCACAGCTCGGCACGGTTGGAGCGCTATCTGCAATTGTGCGCGGACCACAATATGCAGGTATGCGTTCCCTCCAACGCGGCGCAGATCTTCCATCTCTTGCGGCGGCAGATGTTGCGGCCGTTCAGAAAGCCCCTCGTGGTGATGTCGCCCAAGTCCCTGCTGCGCAAGAAGGAAGCCGCGTCGCCGATCAAGCATCTGGCCAAGGGTGGCTTCCAGACCGTGATTCCCGAGGTCGAGGAACTGGAGGTCAAGGCGGTGAAGCGCATCGTGGTGTGCTGCGGAAAGGTCTATTACGATCTTGTCGCGGGACGCCAGGAACGGCGGCGCAGCGACGTGGCGATTATCCGGGTCGAGCAGCTATACCCCTTCCCGCATAAGCAGTTTGCCGCCGAGATGAAGCGC
>JAOUFA010000137.1 GCA_029858545.1 Betaproteobacteria bacterium | reverse complement strand
CGAACGATTGTCGACCGCCGCGCGAACCATCGCGCCCCAGCGCGTGCGCTCGACGCCGAACCAGAGCACGGCGACCATCAGCGCGCTGACGACGATCAGGAATACGCGGTAGGTGGGGAAGTCGTGGCCAAGCAGCGGGTACTGCCCTTTCAGGTAATCCGGCAGCGTCACCGGCTGCTGCAGCATGCCAAAGGCCAGGCGCGCGAGGGCCACCGCGATGAAGATGAGGCCGATCGTGAACAGCACCTGCTCGAGTTCGGCCGCGCCGTAGAGCCTGGAGTAGAGCAGCCGTTCGAGGACAACGCTTGCCAGAGCGACGCCTGCAAACGCGATGCCGAGGGCAATCGGAAACGGGGTGCCGAAGCGGCTCATTGTCCAGGTGAGCAGGTAGCCGCCCGCCATCGCGAAAACGCCGTGCGCCAGATTGGCGAATCCCATCAGGCCCATCGTGATCGACAGGCCGACCGAAATGACATACAGGATCATGCCGAACGCGACGCCGTGGAAGGCGACGCTGACTAGCGAGTATAGAAAATCGTCCATGATCCGAATTGGAAAGACGCCGAGACCCGACTCGGACAAGAAAACCCCGCGTCACGCCGGGCGTGGCGCGGGGTTCGGTGAATCACTTCTTCGGGTTCATTTCCTTCCAGGGATCCTTGATCTGCTTGGCGACGACCTCGAGCTCGACGTTGGCGAGGTGACCGCCGACTTTGCGTACTTCGCGCAGGTACTCGTCCTGCATGATTTCGCGCGTCTCGGGGTCGATGGCGAAAGGACCGCGTGGGCTGTTCTGGCTCTTGTAGTGCTTGATGATCTCCATTGTCCGATCGGGATCGACCTTGCCCTTTTGTTCGCGGATCGCGTGGAAGATCATGTCGAGCGCGTCCCAGGCGCCGACCGCCATGAAACCGGGATTGAGATTCGCGCCGTATTCCTTCTTGTAGGCGGCGACGAAGGCCTTGTTGGCCGGACGTGTCGCGGCGGCCGAATAGTGGTGTACGGTCATCACGCCCAGCGCGACGTCACCCATGTTCTGCAGTTCCTCATCGGTGGTGATGTCGCCCGGTCCGATGTACTTGATGCCCGCCTTGGCGAGACCCAGATCGCCATAGGCTTTCATCATGCCGGTGGCTGCTTTACCGGCCGGGTTGAAAGCGAACAGCACCTGCGGCTTGGCATCCTTGACGCGTTGCATGAACGGCACGAAGTCGGGGTTGGCGAGCGGCACGCGCACGCTGCCGACGATTTCCCCGCCGGCTTCCTTGAAGCCCTTGATGAAGGCTTCTTCGGCCTCATGGCCGGGGGCGAAGTCGCTGACTGCGGTATAGGCGTGTTTGAACTTCTTCGCCGCCCACTTGCCAAGCGGATAGACCGATTGCCACTGTGTGAACGACACGCGCGAGACATACGGCGAAATGCGCGGAATCGCCACGCCGGCGGCGTTCATCAGCACGAAGGGAATCTTGGCTTCGGCGCTCAGCGGCGCAATCGCCGCGGCATTCGGCGTCCACACCAGGCCGGTGAGGAACTGCACCTTGTCGCGCACGATCAGTTCCTGAGCGACGCGCTTCGCAGCGTCGGGGTTTGGGCCGGTGTCGTCACGAACGATCAGGTCCACCTTCACACCGGGCGGCAGTTTGTCGCCGTTGAGCTTCATATAGAGCTTTGCGCCCTTGTCGAGCTGATCGCCCTGTGCGGCGCCGGGGCCGCTGTAAGTGCTCAGAAATCCCACCTTGACGGTCTGCGCCGTCGCGGGCAGCGCGGCGAGGCCAAGCGCTGCCGCGATCCCCAAACCCAGAATCATCCGCTGTTTCATTACCGCTCCTCCGTCTCATGCGATGGAGCCGAGATTCTATACACTCCGTATGGCCTTGTGGGGCTGTCGGCGCTAGATTGCATGCGCATCGCGGCGCGTGTGAGATAAGGCAACCCTAGAGCATCGGGCCGGGCTGGCCGATCGCGTGCTCGGCCAGTTTCCGCACGATCCAGTCGTAGGCGTCGTCGACCGAATCGGTCCGGTACACCAGTTCCAGGTCGCCCGGGCTGATCGTGCCATGGCGCAGCAGCGCGTCGAAGTTCACCACTTCGCGCCAGTACTCGGTGCCGAAGAGCACGATCGGCATGGGCTTGGTCATCTTCTTCGTCTGCACAAGCGTGAGCAGTTCGAACAGTTCGTCCAGGGTGCCGAAGCCGCCGGGGAAGACGATTACCGCTTTGGCGAGGTAGGCGAACCAGAACTTGCGCATGAAGAAGTAGTGGAAATGAAAGGCCAGTTCGCGCGTGACGTACTGGTTGTCGAATTCCTCGATGGGAATCGATATCGTCAGTCCCACGTTGATGCCATGCGCCTCGGCGGCTCCGCGGTTGGCCGCTTCCATGATGCCAGGTCCTCCTCCGGTGCAGACCACGAAGCGGCGTTCCTTCGGGTCGAGTTCCTTGGACCACTGGGTCAGGCGGAATGCGAGGCTGCGCGCCGCTTCGTAGTAGGCCGACATCCGCAAATCCGCATCCGCGCGTCCGGCGTCGCGCTCGCCGGCCTGGGCGCGCTCGATCGCGGCCAGCGCCTCCTCGCGCGACTTGATACGCGCCGATCCCATGAACACGATGGTGTCGTCGACCTTGTGGTGTTCGAAGCGGCTCCTGGGTTCGAGGTACTCCGCAAGGATGCGCAGGGCGCGCGCATCCTTGCTGTTGAGAAATCCCGGGTTGCGATAGGCTTTGACGGCGCGGCGGCGTTCAGTCATGGTTTTCTCGGCGGGTAGGCAGGGAAAGGATGGTCGGGGTGGCGGGGCGTGCCATTCACAAGTCACGCACCAACAAAAAAGCCCGGTCGCCCGGGCTTGAGAATTGGGAGCCTGGGCGCTCAGCCCAGCGGCTTGATGTTGCTTGCCTGGTCGCCTTTCGGGCCGGCCGTGATATCGAATGTCACCTTCTGTCCTTCCTTCAGCGTCTTGAAGCCGCCACCCTGGATGGCGGAGAAATGCGCGAATACGTCCTTGCCGCCTCCGTCAGGGGTGATGAAGCCAAAGCCTTTCGCGTCGTTGAACCACTTAACGGTGCCTGTCGCCATGTGTATTTCCTTGAATGTCTAAAAATGGGCTTGCGCCCGGGGGCGGGAATTCCAAGGTAACGGAGACGACAACCCGACGATTACGGCATGGAAACCGCAACGGACTAGCGCGTTCACTGTACTTGAGAACCCTGCTAGGCGCTTATATACAATGCGGCTCGCGGCAGGTCAAACAAATTGCGTATCGGTGCGGGGGCGGCGCAGTCGGGTGCTTTGCCCGGTTACGCGACCGACCGTGGCCGGCTGCAGTAGGTCTCGCGCAACTCGCGCTTGAGGACCTTTCCGATGCCGTTGCGCGGAAGCGATTCGACCAGTTCGACCGCGGCGAGGCGCTGGATCTTGCCGACGCGCGCGTTGGTCCACTCGAGCAGAGCCTGTGGGATAAGACCGGCGCCGTCCTGCGGGACGACGAAGGCGACCGGCGTCTCGCCCCAGCGCTCGGAGGGCACGCCGACGACCGCCGCCTCGGCAATCCCGGGATAACCGCGCAGCACGGCTTCGATGTCGCTCGGATAGACGTTGAATCCTCCCGAGATGATCATGTCTTTCCGGCGATCGAGCAGGACGAGAAAACCGTCCTCGTCGAAGCGCCCGACATCGCCGGTGCGAATGAAGCGCTTGCCGCTGCCGTCGTACCATTCGGCTTCGGCGGTTCGGTCGGGCCGCCGGTGATAGGCGGTCATCATGATCGCTGAATTTCCGACCACCTCGCCGGTCTCGCCGCGCGCGAGTTCGCGGCCGTCGGTGTCAATGATGCGCACATCGTGGCCGGCGGGCGGCCGGCCGACGGTGTGAAGTTTGTCCGGGTGTTCGTGCGCGACGAGGATGCAGTTGCCGCCGCCCTCGGTCATGCCGTAGATCTCGACCAGTCCGCCCGGCCAGCGTGCGAGCACGTCAGCCTTGAGTTCGGCGCGAAACGGTGCGCTGGTGCTGAGTTTGCAGCGAAACGACGACAGGTCGTGGTCGCCGAAGTTGGCCTGCGCCATGATGCGCTGGTACTGCACTGGCACGAGCATGGTGTGCGTGACGCGATGGCGTGCGGCGAGTGCGAGGTAGTCTGCGGCGTCGAATTTAGGCATCAACACCACCGTGCCCCCGAGCGCGAGCGCGGGAAAGAAGCACACCAGCGTGGTGTTCGAATACAGCGGGGTGGAAATGAGCGTCACGCTGTCTGGCCCGTAGCCATAGGGCGCGGCGCGCAGCACGTGCCCCCAACGCATCGCATGCGACTGCTCGACGCCCTTGGGGGTGCCGGTGGTGCCCGAGGAATAAATCAGGTTGAACGCCCAGTCGGGTTGCAGCGCGACGGGCTGCGGCCGTACGCCCTCAGGCGCGAGCCAGGTCCGGAATGGTGTGCCGCAGACCGAGCCGTCGAGCGCGATGCGCGGGACATCGAGGCGCTCGATCGCCTTGCCGAGCCTTTGCGCCGCGGCAGCGTCGTGGAAGAAGCGCTTCGCGCCCGCGTCCAACGCCATGTTGACGATCTCCTCGCCGGTCGATGACGGTGCGAGCGGCGCGACGGCGACCCCGGCGCGCAGCGCGCCGAGAAACAATGCGGCGTATTCGATCGAGGTCGCGGCGCAGATCGCGATGGCGTCGCGCGGCGCGAGTCCCGCGCCTTGCAGCGACGCGGCGACGCGGTCCACCAGGACATCGAGACCGGCGTAGTCGAGGCCGCCTTCGCCGAGCAGCAGCGCGTGCCGGCGCGGAGTTCCGGCGGCGTGCAGGCGGAGCATGTCGGGGATCGTGGCGAAGGCGAGGGCGCGGATTTCTTCGGTGTTCATGCGTGCGCGAATGTTACCGCAGCGGAGATGAGAAACGGCGCTTTACGATGTCGCTCGCGTCGCGCTACATTGTTGCACTGAATTTCAGGCAAGAACTTATACGGAGGGTGACGTGGACAAAGGGGTCGGAATGATCGGACTGGGAATCATGGGCTCGGCGATGAGCGCGAATTTGCTCAAGGCGGGTTTTCAGGTGCAAGGCTACGATGTCGTTCCGGCGCGGCGAGCGGCGTTGCGCAAGAGCGGCGGAATGCCGCGCGCGACGCTTGCCGCGCTCGCCGCGCGCTGCGAGATCATGGTGAGTTCGCTGCCCTCGGTGGCGGCGCTCGCCGCGGTTGCCGGGGAACTCGCCGCTGCGGCAAGACGCGGCAGCATCGTCGTCGAGACAAGCACCCTGCCGATCGAGGTTAAGGAAGCGGCGCGTGCGAGGCTCGCGAAGGCCGGCGTGGTACTGCTCGATTGTCCGCTGTCGGGTACCGGCGCCCAGGCGCGCGTGAAGGACCTGGTGGTGTACGCGAGCGGCCCCTTGGCGGCCTATCGCCGCTGCCGCGACGTGTTCGACGGTTTCGCGCGTGCGCATCGCCATGTGGGTGTGTTCGGCAACGGTTCGCGCATGAAGTTTGTCGCTAACCTGCTGGTTGCGATCCACAACGTCGCCGCGGCGGAAGCATTCACCCTCGCGCGCAAAGCGGGGCTCGATGCCGAACTGGTCTACCGCACGGTGGCCGACGGCGCCGGGGGCTCGCGCATGTTTCAGGTGCGCGGTCCGATGATGGTCGCGAACGACTATTCCGACGCGACGATGAAGGTCGAGGTGTGGCAGAAGGACATGCAGATCATCGGCGAATTCGCGCGCAAGCTGGATTGTCCGACACCGCTGCTGTCGGCATCGGCGCCAATCTATAACGCCGCGATGGCCCAGGGCCATGGCATGGACGACACCGGTTCGGTCTGCGCGGTGCTGGGGCGCATGGCGGGGGTGCCGCAAGCGGCCAAACGGCGGCGCGCGCGGCGCTGAATCGTGCCGCGCGGTTGATGCCGGTCAAGGGGGATGGCGCGTCCCGGGTGCAGCATGACGCGCGCGGCTTGGGTGGCCGGCGTGTCGCACGAACTTCTGCCCACGCCTGTTTTGAGCGATTTCCCATGGAAACCATTCTGAGCGCCCTGTGGAGCGAGCACCGTTCGATTGCCGCGGTGCTGCACGGCATGCTGTATCTGGTGCGCGAGAAATGCGAGCGCGGCAAACCGATTGAGACGCGGGTGTTGCGCGCGATGCTCTACTATCTCGATGTATTTCCCGAGCGCGTGCATCACCCCAAGGAAGAACAGTTTCTGTTCAAGGCGGTACGTGCCCGGACGTCGGAGGCGAATCCGTTGCTCGACGAACTGGCGCGCGAACACGCCGAGGGCAAGGAAGCATTGCGCCGCATCGATCAGGCCCTGCTGCGCTATGAGGAAGGCGGCGAGGCGGAGTTCGCGCAGTTCGCGCAGGCGCTGGAGGATTTTGCCGGGGGATACCGCGATCACATGCGCAAGGAGGAGGAAGTCGTGATGGGCGCGGCGCGCCGCGCGCTCAGCAAGGACGACTGGTCGACGCTACAAAGGGAGTGGGCACTGCATGGCGATCCGATCGCCGAGGAGGCCGCGCGCGAGGGCTACGAGCGGCTGATCAATCGCATCGTGGAACTGGCGCCTCCGCCGATCGGCTTGGGGTGCGGGACTGAACTTGCGTTGGCCCCGAAGAGAAGACCGCGGCAACCTAAAACCAATTGACACCGTGCCGACAGCCGTGGCACGATGAAAAAAAGTGATTCCGTAATTTCAATCATAACGTCGGTGAAGGAGGGGATATGAACGGAAGATTCTTGCGTAGGGCAGTCCTGCGCGTGCTGGGCCTGGGGGCGGCGGCTGCGCTCGCAGGTACGATGGCGACCGCCTTTGCGGCCAATCCGATCAAGATCGGCATGAGCATGCCGCAGACCGGTACGTTGGCGGGGGGCGGCAAGGCCGCGCTGGTTGCGCTGCGCATGTGGGTCGACGACGTCAACGCGCGGGGCGGCCTGCTCGGCCGGCAGGTCGAGTTCATCGCTTACGACGATCAGTCGAGCGCCGCTACGACGCCCGGCATCTACACCAAGCTGCTCGAAGTCGATAAGGTCGATCTCATCATCGCGCCGTACGCGACAGTACCTACCGCGCCGCTGATGCCGCTCGTCAAGGAGCGGGGATTGCTGCTGATGGGCAACTTCTCATTCCAGGTGAACCACACGGTGAAGCATGACATGTGGTTCAACAACGCACCGTGGAACGACGCGAGCAGCTGGTCGGACGGTTTCTTCGCACTCGGCAAGAAGGCGGGCGGCAAGACGGTCGCCTTCCTCGCCTCGGACCAGGAATTCGCGCAGAATCTCGCCAATGGCGCGAAGGGCGTCGCCAAGAAGATGGGGCTCAAGACGGTCTATGAGCAGAACTATCCTCCCTCGACGGTCGATTTCTCTTCGATGGTGCGCGCGATCCGGGCCTCTAAAGCCGATATCGTTTTCGTCGCTTCGTATCCGAACGACTCCGTCGCAATCGTGCGCGCGGTGCGCGAAATCGGCGCCGGCGATTCGGTGAAGATCATCGGTGGGGGCATGGTAGGCCTGCAGTTCACGCCGATCATGGAATCGCTCGGCTCGGCGTTGAACGGTTTCGTCAACTTCAATACCTACGTGCCCGGCATGAAGTATCCCGGCATCGACGCTTACTTCAAGCGTTACCAAGAGCGCGCGGTGGAAGCCAAGGTCGATCCGCGCGGTTACTACCTCCCGCCCTACAACTACGCGATCGGCCAAATGCTGGAGCAGGCGATCACCGCGACGAAGAGCCTGGATCACAAGAAGCTCGCCGCTTACCTGCGTACGCACGAGATGAATACCATCGTCGGCCCGATTCGCTATGACGCCACCGGCGAGCGCGCCAAGCCGTCGGTGATCCAGATTCAGTTCCGCGGCATTGTCGACAAGAACCTGGATCAGTTCCGTCAGCCAGGCAAGCAGGTGGTGCTCGACCCGGCTTCGATGAAGACCGGCGAGCTCATTGCTCCGTTCGACAAGGCGCGTAAGTAGTCCTTTAGACTCTTTCTTCATCCTGCACCGGCGGTGCGTTCTCGCCCGCCGGTGTTCTAGTTCTTCGGCAGGGAAATATTCAGTGTTCTCGTTTCAACTGCTTTTCGAGGCGGTCGTATTCGGCTTGTTGGTGGGTTGTTTTTATGCCGCAATGAGCATCGGCCTGTCGATATCGTTCGGTCTGCTTGATGTCCCGCAGCTTGCGCACCCGGCCTTCCTCGTGCTCGGGTCTTACGCGACCTGGCTGCTGACGCAGTACGGCTGGGACCCGATCGCTGCGGGCGCTGTGCTGATGCTGCCTTTCTTCTTTTTTGGCATCCTGGTCTACCGCTTCTATTACGAGACTTTCGAGAAACGCGGCAGCGACGCCGGCGTGCGCGGCCTGGCCTTCTTTTTCGGCATCGCTTTTATCATCGAAGTCGGACTGATCCTCGGCTTTGGTGTCGATCAGCGTCTGGTCGAGGCAAGCTACATCGGCAGCAGCGTCGAACTGGGGGACATGCGCATTCCGCAACGCATGGTGGTTGCGTTCGGGGTGGCGCTGTTGCTCACGACCGCGTTGTCGCTCTATCTTGCGAAGACCTTCACCGGCCGCGCGATCAAGGCAGTGGCGCAGGATGAGGGGGCGCTGCGGCTGATGGGGGTCAACCCGGTGCACATCAAACAGTGGGCTTTCGGTATCGCCACCGCGGTGACGGCGCTTGCCGGCGCGCTGCTCATCATTATCGGCCCGGTCGAGCCGAGCCTCGACCGCGTCTATATCGGACGCACCTTCTGCGTGGTGGTGCTCGCCGGCCTGGGGAGCATGAGCGGCACGCTGGTCGCGGGCTTGATCCTCGGTGTGTCCGAGTCGATCGTGCTGACGCTGTTCGGGGCTTCGTGGGCGCCCGCGGTGGCCTTCGGGCTGCTGCTGGTCATGCTCGGCATCCGTCCGCAAGGGTTGTTCGGCCGATGAAACGTCCGGGCTCGG
>JAOUFA010000136.1 GCA_029858545.1 Betaproteobacteria bacterium | reverse complement strand
CATCTGCCGTCGATCTTCATGCCGCAGCGGCGCATCGCGGAGGCCGATCTGCCCTCCGCCGACGCCAAGCTTCAGATCCTGTCCTTCGCGATCGAACGGCTCACCTCCGCCGGCTACGTGTACATCGGCATGGATCATTTCGCCAAGCCCGGCGACGAGCTTGCCGTGGCGCAGCGCCAGGGCCGGCTGCAGCGCAATTTTCAGGGCTATTCGACCTACCCCGAGAGCGACATGCTCAGTTTCGGCATCTCGGCGATCGGACGGGTGGGGCCGACCTATTACCAGAACGTGAAGACGCTCGATGAGTACTACAACACGCTCGATGCCGGAGAGCTCCCGGTGTGGCGCGGTATCGAACTGACCTCCGACGATCTCGTCCGGCGCGCCGTGATCCAGGCGCTTACCTGCCACTTCCGCGTGTCGATCGAATCGATCGAGCTCTCTTACCTGATCGATTTCGGGCATTACTTCGCCGAAGAGATGCAGGAACTGGAGCGATTCGCGGCCGAGGGGTTGGTGGAGATCCAGCCCGAGTGGATCGTCGTTACCCCGCGCGGGCGTCTGCTGGTGCGTCTGCTGTGCATGGCCTTCGATCGCTATCTGCGCGAGCGGCGCGAGCGGGCGCGCTATTCCCGGGTGATCTGACGGGTTGTTGAAGAAGGTGGCTCAGCCCCCTTTGCCGCCCGACCTCGGGGGTGCTCGCAATTCGCTCTCCTCCGAAGCGCGCTGCGATCGACGCGCGTCAACGCGCAAGGAGAGCGCTCCCCAACAGCCGGCCGAGAGTTCCGGGTGGAACTGCTGAACGGCCCCTGGCCGTTGCCGGTCGCGCTGTTCGTCGCGGGCCTCGCCTCCGGCGTGCACTGCCTGGGCATGTGCGGCGGTGTGGTGGGCGCTTTTACGGCGGCGCGAACGATCCCGATTCATGTGCTGCGATCCCCGGTGCGCGAACGGTTCGTCGAGCAGTTGGCATTCAACGCGGGGCGGGTAACGAGCTATGGCACAGCGGGCGCGGTCGCCGGGACGCTCGGCGGCGCCGGAGCGCTGCTCGCCGGGACGATGTCGGCGCAGGCGACGCTCTATGTGCTCACCAACCTGATGCTGGTGTTCGCCGGCCTGTACCTCACCGGCGCGGTGCGCGTACTGGGGCGGATCGAGTCGCTCGGTGCGCCGCTGTGGCGACGCCTGCAGCCGCAGGCCGCGCGCTTGTTGGCAGCGCGCGGCCTGCGAGGCTCGTATTCAGCGGGGCTGGTGTGGGGCTGGCTGCCCTGCGGCCTGGTCTACGGCGCGCTGGTTGGCGCCGCGCTCGCGGGCAGTCCCGCGCGCGGTGCCGTGGCGATGCTGGCATTCGGCCTCGGAACGCTGCCGACGCTCCTCGCGGCGGGTCTCGCCGCCGATAGCCTGCGCGCCTGGGCCGGGCGCCGGGGTCCGCGTCTTGCCGCAGGGGGGCTGATCCTGGGCTTTGGCCTCTATGGTCTTGCGCACGCGAGCGGCCTGTTCGAGTCGATCCGCAGCGGGTTGCTGTGCCTGTAGCCCGCCTTCGTCCACGCGTGATGCGTGGCGGCGCGATCGTCTATTGCGCCGCGCCGAGCAGCGCGCGTTTCAGACTCTCCTGCACTGGCTTGTCGCCGAGCCATACGCGCAGCAGCGCCCGGTAGAACTCCTCGCCGGCTATCGCACGGCCCAGCTCCCTGCCGTTCAGCACGACCCGCGTGCCAGTGCCCGGCAGGTAGTCGAGCGCGATCGAGTCGCCCTTCTTTCCCTGACCGATCGCCGCCATCGTCGCCGCGAGTTCCGCGGTCTGCGCAGCAATCGCCGCGAGCTCGGCGGGCGGGACGTTCGCGCGCATGCCTTCATTCAATGCGTCGAGCAGCTGCTGCGCGCTGATATCGCGCATCAGCCGCAGCCAGATGCGTTTCGCACCGGGTAGCGCGAGCACCTCTGCGGTGGAGGTCTTTTTCTCGGCGAGATAGAGGCCGGCGACGTACACATCGAAAACGAAGCGCGTGCGCAGCCCCGCGCCGTTGAGCGCCAGTTCCGCGCCGCCCGCACCGAGCTTGACGTGATCGTCGAGTTTCACTCCCTCGACTTCAGCGGCGAGCGCGCCCACCGTGGTCCAGGACAGCAACAGCGCGATCAACCACGATCGTGAAGGCATGATGGCTCCTTTCCGTTGTAGGCAATGGCTCATTGCGGCTTGCGCGCCACCAGGTCGATGAGCGCCGACATTCCCACGTGCGCATCGCCTTCGCTTACCGTCTCGTCATGCTCGGCGAGGTGCAGGATTTCCAGCGCCGCGAAGCTCTCGCGCAGCAGCGCCTCGGTATACAGCCGCGCGGGATCCGCCGGTCCGCCGGTCTTGTACTCGAGCTGGCGCAGCGTATAGCCCTGCAGGAGCAGCAGGCCGCCCGAGGCGAGCGAACGCGTCATGCCGGCAAAGATCTTCGCGCGCTCCTCCGGAGTGGCGAACTGGAAGAAGATCGCGACCACCAGGTCATAGCGCGCCTCGTCCCAGTCCCAACTGTTGATGTCAGCGACGCGTGCATCGAGCGCCACGCCGGTGTCGCGCGCGAGGCGACGCGCTTTTTCGACGCCGACCGGCGAGAAATCGAATGCCCTGACGCGCAATCCCTGGCGTGCAAGCCAGACGCTATTGCGCCCTTCGCCGTCGGCGACGCACAGCGCGCTCATCCCGGGGCGCAGGCGCTTCGCCTGCCCGGCGAGAAAGGTATTCGGTTCGGTGCCGAAATGATAGGCCTCGCCCGCAAAGCGGCTGTTCCAGCGTTCGAGTTCGGATTGGGAGGGCTTGGTTTCTTTGCCGGTCGATTTCATTTGAATGCCACGACGTTGAGGCTGATGAGCGTGTCCTTATACAGAGTGTTGCTGCTGTCCGCAAAGATATTGAAATACGGGACTCGATAGACCTCCCTGAAGCCGGCCGAGGACAGGTAATGGGTCATGATTCCCATGTCGAGCCCGACATAGTGGAAATCATAGGGGTCGGTCTGGCCGCCGAACAGCATCCGCATGAGATGAAAGCGTTCGTCGATCGTGAGCGAGTCGTCGGCAATCATCCGGCTGAGAATCTCGAGATCGGGCACGCTCGCGAGCAGCCTGCCGCCGGGCCGGATGATCCGATGCAGGGAGTTGATGACCAGCGGAAGGTCGTCGATATAGCCGAAGTGTTCGAGGACATGCGAACCGTATACGAGATCGAAGCTGTTGTCGGCGAACTGATCGAGGTTGCGCAGATCGGCGACATGATCGACGTGTTCGCCGGGCTGGACGTTGAGCACCTGCCAGCCCGCCCTGCGTTCGGTGCCGCCGATATGGAGTTTGTCGGGAACATCGACACCGATCAGTTCGTCCTTCTCGCGCGCGGCGCCCCGATTGTCTTCTCCCACCTGAACGGTCCTTGCGTATTGGATTCGCGGCGATCGCGCCATCTGCCGGTGCCCAGTATACCGAGACCGCGGTGCAGCGGCGATTTTCGCCGTCTGTCGGTCCCTTCCCTTGCCCGCGACCCGGCGTTACGCGGTACGATGGAAACGATGGATAACGCCTGCGAGCCCGTGAGCGCGAACCTGCGGATTGTCGAAACCGGCCTTCGCTTCGGTGCCGCGCCGACTTGGAGATGAGGCTCGCGCTGCTCGCCGACGTGCACAGCAACCTGGAGGCGCTGAGCGCCTGTCTTGCCCATGCCCGCCGGCAGGGCGTCGATCGCTGCGCCTTTCTCGGCGATCTGGTGGGCTACAACGCCGATCCGCGTGCCTGCCTGGACCGGGTTCGCGACGAGGCCGGGCGTGGCGCGATCGTGGTGCGCGGCAATCACGATGAGGCCTGCGTGGGCGGATTGATCGAATCGATGAACCCGTCGGCGCGCGAGGCGATCTATTGGACGCGCGAACAGCTGGACGCCGAATCGCGGGACTGGCTCGCCGGTCTTCCGTTGCTCGCCCAGGCGGGGGAGGCGAGCTTCGCGCACGCGAGTCCCGAGAGGCCCGAACAATGGATCTACGTGACTGGCGCGGAATCCGCCGCGCGCGGCCTGGATGCCGCCGGTACCCGGCTGGTATTTGCCGGGCATGTGCACCGCGCGGTGCTCTACTACAGTTCCTCTGCGGGGGTGCTGCGCGGCTTTCATCCGGTACCGGGAGTGACCCTCCCATTGCTTGCCGGACGGCGCTGGTTTTACGTCGTCGGCTCTGTGGGGCAGCCGCGCGACGGATCGATCGCCGCGAATTACGCGATCTACGACGCGGACGCGGCGACATTGACGCACTATCGGGTGCCCTACGATTGTCTTAAAGCCGCGCGCAAGCTGCGCGCGGCGGATTTGCCGGAAAGGCTCGCGGTGCGACTGGAGACCGGCTATTGAACGCCCATCACGCATCGCTTGCACCGGGCTTCGTCGTGGACGGGTTTCACGTCGATCAATTGCTGCATGAGGGTGGCATGGCGCGGATCTACGCGGTACATCGCGACCCCGCCGAAGGTGCGCTGGTGATGAAGCTGCCGCGCATGGAGTTCGGCAGCCATCCGGCTTGTTACGTATTCTTCGAAGCCGAGGGGATGATTCTGTCGGCGCTCTCGGGCGCGCATGTGACGCGCTTGGTGGCAAAGGGCGTGGCGGGGGAGAACCACTATCTGGTCATGGAGCGCATCGCGGGGCCATCGCTTGCCGATGCGGTGCGCCGCGCGCCGTGCCCGCCCGCCGAGGTGGCGTGTCTCATTGGCGCCGCGGCACTCGCGGTGCACGCCGTGCACCGGCAAAATGTGGTTCACCTGGACCTCAAGCCCGAGCACATTCTCCTGCGCGAGGAGGGCGGCGAGGCAGTGCTGATCGATTTTGGTCTCGCGCGACATACGCAGATGCCCGATCTGGGCGGCGAGGAATTCGCGATGCCGGTGGGCACGGGCGCCTACATTTCGCCCGAGCAGCTCGCCGGGATCCGTTCTGATCCGCGCAGCGATATCTTTGCACTGGGTGTCATGGCCTATCAGCTCGCGACGGGAAAGAAGCCTTTTGGAGATCCCCTTTCGCGCTCGGCGATGCGGCGCCGGCTGTACCTCGATCCGCCTCCGCCCCGAGCGATCGACGCGGGGCTGCCCGGGTGGTTGCAGGAAGTCATCCTGCGCTGTCTGGAAGTGCGCGCCGAGGATCGCTATGCCACCGCAGCGCAACTCGCCCACGACCTGGCGTTTCCCGACCAGATTCCGCTCACCGCGCGCGCAACCCGGCTGCGGCGCAGGGGTTGGCGGAGTGTGCTGACGCGCTGGCTCGCGGCGCGGCAAGCGCGGGGCGAGCCGACGACCCCGGATCGCCAGTTGTCGCGCTCGCCCCATTTGCTCGTCGCGCTCGACCCCGACCATGTCGACGAGTCCCTCGCGCGCGCGATGCGCGAGGCGGTGATCCGCGCCCTTGCGTCCGAGCCGGGGCTGCGGGTGACGGTGATGTGCGTACTGCGTGTCGAATTGTTCGGCGAGGACGCGGCCGCCGAGATTGCGCAGGCCCAGCATGTCGATACTCTAGTTGCTATGCGCCATTGGGCCGCACCGCTTCGCTTGAGCGCGCTACAGCTTCGCTTTCATGTCGCCGAGGGGACCGATCCGGCCGTGGCGCTGCTCGGCTACGCGCAGGCGCATCAGGTCGATCGCGTCGTCATGGGGGCACGGGGAGCCTCACGGCTCAGGAGGTTTCTGGGCAGCGTCTCTTCGCGTGTGGTCGCTGAGGCGCCTTGCTCAGTGAGCGTGATCAGGCCGTCATCGCGATGATTCAGCGATGACTCACGGTTGAAAGACGGCGAAGGAAGCGAAAGCGTTCGCTCTCCGTGGCCTGTGCAATGTCGATCTGGCTGTGAAATGCCGGAATCGAATGGCTTGCAAGTCCCGGTAAGACGATGTGAAATGCGGTCTTGCCCATCCGGTGCTCGGGTACCGGGGGTTTTGCGGAGGAGGGGATAAAAATGATTTATTCACAACGTACCCCGGCGCTGCTCATTATCGGCATCGTCATGCTGCTTTGGGGATGGCTCAACCAGGCGGGGCAACTCGATTCGCTGCAGGGTTGGCTGCATCCGAGTGTCTACAAGCAGCACAAGGACGGGATCAGCAAACATGCTGCGGCGGTGAAAGAGTCGGCGGAGAAGGCTGCCGCCGAAGGCAAGGCCGCAGCGGCCGCACCGGCGATCAAGCCCTCGGGATTCGACAGGCTCAAGGCCGGGCAGGCGCGTCTCGCGTACGTATTCGGCGCGATCTTCGCGCTGCTCGGTATCGCGGTGCTACTCAAGACGCCGAAGGAAGGCGAACTCGACTACTACCTCTCGATATTTCCGGGTATCGCTTTCATACTGGGCATCGCATTCATCGTGCGCTGGGGGCTCGATCCGATGTTCGGCAACTGGGGGCGTGCGGCGCAACCGACGCTCGGCTGGAACTTCGCGAGCATCTTCAACCTGAATTATGTGGTGTTGGGTATCGTTCTCGGCATCATCATCGTCAACGTCTTCAGCATCCCTGCCTGGGCGGCGAACGGCGTACGCACCGCACGATTCTTCCTCAAGACCGGCGTGATTCTGCTCGGTACGCTCTACAGTGCCGCGGAACTCGCGCAACTGGGCGCGCTGTCGGTGGTGATGATCGGCATCTTCGTGCTCGGCTCGGTGTGGTTGGTGCTGCTCTGGGGGCCGCGCATGGGTGCGACCAATTCGATGACCGGCGTGCTGTCGGCGGGAGTCGGGGTATGCGGCGTGTCGGCCGCAGTGGCCTCGGCGCCGGTGGTCAACGCCAAGGCGGTGGACATCGCCTACACCATCGGCACGATCCTGGTCTGGGGGGTGCTGTGCATGTTCATCTTCCCCACCGTCGGGCAACTCTTCAAGATGGGACCGGTGCAGTTCGGCGCATGGGCGGGAACGGGCATCCTCAATTCGGCGCAGGTCGCGGGCGCCGCGCTCGCCTTCGATCCAAAGGGCAT
Source organism: Betaproteobacteria bacterium (assembly GCA_029858545.1). Classification (GTDB taxonomy): domain Bacteria; phylum Pseudomonadota; class Gammaproteobacteria; order Burkholderiales; family SG8-39; genus JAOUFA01. Next base: position 1,966 of record JAOUFA010000136.1, on the reverse strand, counting down.
CGAGACACTCAAGGTTGCCGAGATCTTCAACATCACGCGCATCCTGTTTCTGCCGATCATCGTGATCTGGCTCGCTACCTGGTACGTGAAGCGCGAGGAAACCGCGACGAAGGTAGACCTTACCCAGGTGCTGGTGAGCAAGTTCCCGGTGTTCGTACTCGGCTTCATCGCCATGTTCATCCTTTCCTCCGCGGGCCTGTTCGCCCCGGCCGGGCACTACCAGGGCCGCTACTTCGCCAGCGACGAAGTGAAGAAGGAGAACCTGCTCGGCGACAAGGATGTCGAGGCGGTGACGGCCCTGCTGCCCAAGGCGCGCAATGCGCAGGAGGCCCAGGCGCTCCAGGGTCTGATCACCGACCGCAAGGAGACTACGCGCGGGCAGGACGTCTTGTTGCGGGGGGTCGCCAAGATCGAAGGCCTCGACAAGGCCGCGAAGGATGCGCTCGGCAAGGCGCACAACGCGGCCTGGCACAGTTCGAAGACCATCGCCGCCTATCGCGACTGGCTCGCCTGGCTGTTCTCCTTCGGCCTGATCGGCCTGGGCATGCAAATCACCGGCAAGTCGCTCAAGCAGGCAGGCGGCAAGCCCCTTGTGATCGGCTCGGTGGTGGGTCTCATCAAGGCGGTGGGATCGCTTATCGTGGTCCTGCTTTTCGTGCGCGAATTCGTATAGAAAGAGATCGGGACAGGGGGCGGTGCCCCCTCGTCGCTCCCCAACATCAGACAGAATCAGGAGAAGACCATGGCAGAGGAAAAGCAATTCGAACGCGGTACCAGCCTGTCGATTTTCGTCAGTGACCGGCGCGAGGATCTCGGCGCCTTGATCGCCGCCCTGCTGATTGCGATCGGCATCATAATGTTCGTCGGCAAATAGGCGGCGCGGTGGAGGCGAACGCCGGCGCGGCGGGAACGATCGCCCGGCGGCCCGCTGCGCGCGTGGCGGCCGGAGGGGTGCTGCTTGCCCATCACGGTACTGCGGGCGCAGCGCTCGCCGAACGGCGCGCCTGGCGGATTGCCGCCGCGGCGAATCTGCCTATCGTGCATCTTTACGTGGTGCCCGACTTTTGGGCCGGCATGCAGGGAGACGACTGGCTGAACAATGCCTGGACGCGCGATGCCTTCGCCGCGCATCTCGAGGGTCACCTCGAAGCGGAAGCGAAGGCGCAGTTGCAGGCGGTTGCCGCGGGTTGCGCCGAGCGCGGGTTTCCTTGTGAACCGGTGCTGCGGGTGGGCGACCCGACCGATTGCCTCATCAAGACGGCCACCGAATACCGCACTGCCTGGGTGGTCATCGGTCCGCCACGCGCGAAGGGGGTCCCCGGCTACCGCTGTCGCGTCGATCTGGAGAGACTGGTTCGCGGTCTGCGCGTGCCGCTCGTCGTCGCGCAGGGAGAATGAGCGCCGGCACGGCGAGCTCCGCCGAGTCGGCGGTCTGGGCGAGCGTCGAAATCGCGCTTCCGCCCGATGAGGTGCTCGCGCAATGCAGGGATTTGGGTACCCTGCTGCGCCTCAATCCCTATCTTGAAGTCCGCGCGTGGGCAGAGGATGCCGGGCCCTTCGCGCCCGGCAAAGGCTACCGGCTGCACGCGTTCAACGAATGGACCGGCATCGAGCGCGCACTCGAATTGCGCGTCGAACGCGCCGATGGCGGCGGCTTTCGCATCGCCTATTCGACCGGACTCAAACACGCGCTCGAGGTGCGCGTCGATCCGCATGGCGAAGGCGGAAGCGCGCTCACCCTGAAGGAGCATTACCGCGAGCCCGGAGCCGAGGTGTCCGAAGAAGCCCTGCACCGGGAAATCGACCGCAGTCTCACGCTCTGGGCGGTCGCCGTACGCCGCGATGCCCTGCGCACGCACCGCTGGGGGCGGTTCGCCCTGTATCGCGGCCTGCGCCGCTTCTGGCTCGGCATGCGGCCGCGCGAACGGCGCATCGGCCGCATGCTCGTCTGGGTGAGCGTGCTCGA
>JAOUFA010000568.1 GCA_029858545.1 Betaproteobacteria bacterium | reverse complement strand
TTCGAGTGGAAAGGCATCGGCATCCGCGCCGTATACGTCGTCCAGTGTCATGACGTCTCCTTGGTGAAAGAGTACGCCCGCATCTTGGCGCCGCCGCCGGGACGATGATGGGGGGAAGAGAGGCAGAAAGAGGTTGCAATTCTCGCGCGCCGCGGCGCCGCAGCGCCAATTTTGCACATTCAGACAGATTTCCGATCCGCCACGAAGCGCGTTGCTCCCCCCGCCTCAGCCGCGTGGCGCCCGCTGGCGCGCCGCCAGCTCCGCGATGATGCGGTCTTTCGGCAGCATGCCGAGAATTGCGCCATGCTCATCGAGCACCGCGACGGGAAAATCGCTTTCCAGCGTGAGCGGCAGCACCCGCTCGAGCACCAGCGCGGCCGGCGCCGACGGCACTGGCCGGGCGATTGCGCGCAAATCGGCCCCCGGCCCCGCGCCGCGCAGCATTGTTTCGTTGAGCGCGCCGGCGAGCCGCCCCTGCGCGTCGGCGACGTAGGCGACCGCCAGCGGTTGCGCGTGCAGCCGCGCGAGCACCGCCTGCGGCGACTCGTTCTCGCGCACGACGATCGCCTCGAGTCGCACCGCGCCCGCGGTCAGCACGCGCCCGCGGTTGACGTCCTCGATGAACCGCGCGACGTACTCGCTCGCCGGGCGCTGCACGATGTCCTCGCCGCTGCCGACCTGCTCGATCGCGCCGGCGTTCATGATCGCGATGCGATCGCCCAGGCGCAGCGCTTCGTCGAGGTCGTGGGTGATGAACACGATTGTGCGGCGCAATTCGGTCTGCAGGCGGATCAGCTGGTCCTGCATATCGCGCCGGATGAGCGGGTCGAGCGCGCTGAAGGCCTCGTCCATCAGCAGGATCTCGGCGTTGGTGGCGAGCGCGCGCGCAAGCCCGACGCGCTGGCGCATGCCGCCCGAGAGCTGGCCTGGATACTGCGCCTCGTAGCCGGAGAGACCGACACGCTCTATCCAGTGCTGCGCGGTCGTGCGGCCGGCGCGGCGCGCGGCGCGGTCGCGCGCGCGCAGGTCGAGGCCGTACGCCGTGTTGTCGAGCACGGTCTTGTGCGGAAACAGCGCGAAGTGCTGGAACACCATGCTGGTGCGGTCGCGGCGAAAGCGGCGCAGCGCGTCGGAGTCGAATCGCAGGATGTCCTGGCCGTCGAACAGGATCTCCCCCGCGGTTGGCTCGATCAGCCGGTTGAGGTGGCGCAGCAGCGTCGATTTTCCCGAACCGGAAAGGCCCATGACGACGAAGCAGCGGCCCGCCTCGATGGTGAGCGAAACCTCGCGCACGCCGATCGTATGTCCGGTCTGCGCGAGCAGTTCCTCCTTGCTCGCGCCGGCGCGCAGCGTCTCGAGTGCGCGCGCGGGCGCGGGGCCGAAGATCTTCGTGACCTTGCGCAGGACGATGTCGCCCATCGCCGTCAATTCGCCACCTGGCGATGCGCCGCCAGTCGCCGGCCGTAGGCCTGGGTAATGCGATCGAGCACGATCGCGAGCAGCACGATCGAAACTCCGGCGACGAACCCGGTGCCGGGCTCCTGGCGCTGAAGGCCGTAGAGCACCTCCTGGCCCAGGCCGCGCACGCCGATCATCGAGGCAATGACAACCATCGCGAGGGCCATCATGATCGACTGGTTGACCCCCGCCATGATCGTAGGCAGCGCGAGCGGAATCTGCACGCCGAACAGCGTTTGGCGGCGCGTCGCGCCGAACGCGGTCGCGGCCTCGACGAGCTCGTTGTCGACCAGGCGGATGCCGAGGTCGGTGAGGCGCACGAGCGGCGGCGCGGCGTAGATCGTGGTCGCGAGTACTCCGGAGAAGGTGCCCAGGCCGAACAGCATCACCACCGGAATGAGATAGACGAACGAGGGCATGGTTTGCATCAGGTCGAGGATCGGCGCCATCAACGCGCGCAGCCGATTGCTCTGTGACATCGCGACGCCCAGGGGCAGGCCGACGGCCAGCGTGGCGAGCAGCGATACGCCGATCAGCGAAAGCGTCTGCATCGTCGGCGTCCACAGGCCGAGCGACCAGATGAGCGTGAGCGCGGCGAGCACCGTCGCGCTCAGCGCGAGGCCGCGACTGGCGTGGTACGCGATCGCCGCGAAGAGCAGCGCCATCAGCGGCCAGGCGATCGATTGGTGCAGGAAGCGCTCGAGATAGCCGATCTT
>JAOUFA010000567.1 GCA_029858545.1 Betaproteobacteria bacterium | reverse complement strand
TCGGTGCCTACTTGCATGTCCCGAGCGGCGTCGCGATCGGCCTGTTTCCCGATTTGCCGGCCGAACGCTTCATACAGGTGGGCAATGCGGCGGGCGACGGCGTGCGGCAGATGCTCGCCTCGACGCGTGCGCGCACCCGCGCGCGCACGCTGTCCGCACGTTGCCGCTATGTCGAATTATCGAAGATCGGCAATTTCCAGAAGACTTTTCTCTATCGCATTGCGTTCAACTGAACGCCCGAATCAGACCCTGCCCCAGCCGCCAAGGAGACCGTCGTGACGCAACCGAACCGCTTCAACATCACCATCATCGGGGAGCGCATCAATCCGGGGTTCAAGAGCGTCAAGACGCTCTTCGAAAACGAGGATATCGCCGGCATTCAGGCGCTCGCGGTCAGACAGGCCGAAGGCGGGGCCGCCTACCTCGATGTCAACATCGGCCCGCGCGCGCTCAACGACGCGGAGTTCATGGCACATGTCGTGCGCGCCATTCAGCAGGCGGTTACCGTACCATTGTGTTTCGACTTCCCGAGCCCGCAGGTGCAGGAGATATGTCTAAAGACCTACGATCAGGAGCGCGCGGGCGGCAGGCTACCGATGGTCAACTCGATTACCGAAGCGCGCTGGGAAGCGATGGATCTGTACCGGCTGCGTCCGTTCAAGGTGGTCGTGATGGCCTCCGAACGCATGGAGGACGGCGTTGCGCGCGGCAACAAGACCGCCGACGAGATCGCCGGCACCGCCAAGCGCATCGCACGGCGTCTGGTGCGCGAATACGGCATGACCCTGGACGATATCTATATTGACATGTCGGTCAGCGCGGTAATCGCGGACACCGAAGGTCTCAATCGCAGCACCATCGAGGCGATCGGCCGCATCGGCGCCGACCCCGAGTTGAAGGGTCTGCACATGATGGGCGGCCTGACCAACATCGGCCAGCAGCTTCCGCCCAAGGCCGCCGACGGTTCCGACCTCAAGCTGGGCCTGGAAAATGCCTTTCTGACGCTCACCGTACCGCTGGGCTTCGACACCATTCTCGGCACGCCGTGGCGCGACTACCATCCGCTGGCCGAGGACAACTACGTGTTCGCCGCCTATCGCCACTTCCTCACCCAAACCGGCAGCAACGCGTTGCGCGCGGTGCGAAAGTTCTATCGGGCGTGAGACCGACGCCGAGAGAATGAAACAGCAGTGCCGGTTTTGTCTCTTATACATCTCCCCATTTTGAACATTTGCGCAAAGCGCAAATGTTCAAAATGGGGAGACCTGGCCGAAACCGGGCCCCGTTGACGCCTGATGCGGCGACCAAATCCCCGATGAACCCAACCGCCCCCGAATTCGCCGTCGTCGTGCCCGACTGGTTCGACGGCGAGCGTCGCCACCGCGACGGCCCCGCGACCTTCCGCGTGCAAGACGGCGCGATCGCCGAGATTGCGCCCGGCGATTGCGGCGCCGCGCTGGAACGTCAGGGAATCGCCGTCGAACGCGGCGCCTTCCTCATGCCCGGGCTGGTCGATGCGCACGCGCATCTGTTCCTGGACGGCGCGGCGACCGACGCGAAGCGGCGCGCCGAGCATCTGCGGCGATCGCCCGATGCGCTTACCGAATCGGCACGCACGAGCGCGCGCCAGGCGCGCGCCTGCGGCGTGACGCTGGTGCGCGACGCGGGCGATCGGCACGGCATCAACCACCGCATCCGCGCCGAGGCGCTCGATCCGGCAAGCGGGCTCGCGCGGGTGCGATCGGGCGGCCTCGGCATAAAGCGCGCCGATCGTTACGGCGCCTTCATGGCCACCGACGTCGCGGACCAGGCGAGCATCGCGCAGTCGGTGGCGCGTCTCGCCGCCGCGAACGACGAGATCAAGGTGATTCTCACCGGGATCATCGACTTCGAGGCCGGTGCGGTGACCGACGCGCCGCAGTTCAGCCTGGCCGAGGCCGAGTTGATCGTTCGCTGCGCGCGCGCCGCCGGACGCCCAACCTTCGCGCATTGCAGCGGCGAGCGGGGTCTCGCGATCGCCGCCGCCGCCGGGTTCGACTCCATCGAACATGGTTTTTTCATGAACCGCGCCACGCTCGAGACGATGGCGGCGAAGGGCATCGCCTGGACGCCGACCTTCTGCCCGGTGCATTTCCAGTGGTCGCACCCCGAGGCGGCCGGCTGGTCGCCGCAGAC
>JAOUFA010000135.1 GCA_029858545.1 Betaproteobacteria bacterium | reverse complement strand
TATCCAAGGAGTTCAATGCCGAGGAGCGTTTCAAGGAGGCCAACGAGGCCTACGAGACGCTGCATGACCGGGAAAAGCGCGCCGCCTACGACGGTCTCGGGCGCTTCGATACGGGACAGAAGTTCCGGCCGCCGCCGGACTGGTTCAAGCGCTACGGCGCGGGGGCGCGCGAGGAGCCCGATGCGGATCTCTCCGATCTGTTTGCTTCGCTGCGGCGTGGCTTCGGCAGGGATCGCGGCGGCGCGCGCGCACGCGGCGCGGCCGGGCGTGGCGAGGATCAGGAGGTCACCGTGCACCTGCGGCTGGAGGAGGCGGCGCACGGTGCCGAGATCGACTTGCAGGTTTCCGAACGCGAGAGCCGCGGAACGCGCACCATCCGCGTACGCGTTCCGCCCGGGGTCACCGACGGCCAGAAGCTGCGCCTGCGCGGCAAGGGCGGCATGGCGGCCAACGGCGGTACCGCGGGCGACCTGTACCTGAACATCACGCTGCATCCGCACCCGCTGTTCAAGGTGACCGATCACGATCTGTATCTCGAATTGCCGGTCGCTCCCTGGGAGGCGGCGCTCGGGGCGCAGATCGAAATTCCCACCCTCGAGGGACGCGTCAAGCTGAAGATACCGCCGGGCTCGAGCGCCGGGCAGAAGCTGCGCCTGAGCGGCAAGGGCATGCCCCGGCCCGGCGGCGGGGCGGGCGACCTGTATGCGGTGCTCGCGCTCACCGTCCCGAGCGTTCTTTCGGATCGCGAGCGCAAGCTGTTCGAGGAACTGCGCACCGTGTCGGGGTTCAACCCGCGCGGACATTTCTCGCGCTGACGCGCGCGGGCCGGGCGCGCCGCCGCCAATCGCGACGGGGCCGGTCCGTCAGAACAGCGCGATCGCCGTCGCGCCGAATACGCCGAGCAGCCCGGCCGCGGCGAGCAAGAACCAGTCGCGCCTGCGCCAGCCCTGCGCCCGGCGTCGGCCGAGCCCCAGCGCGGTCGGCAGCGGCGGGGGTTTGCCCAGATTCACGGTGGGCGCGGTGGCTTCGGCGACGGGCGGCGTTTCGCCGCGCGCGATCCGCTGGGTGCGCTCAAGGCTTTCGTCGGCGCTGCGTGTGCGCTCGACGGTCTGTTCGAGCAGCACCAGGTCCGCCGAATTCTCCAGATACGAAGGCGCCGGTCCGCGCGAAAACGACTCGGGCGGATGGGTCGCGATCGCCTGCGCGGTGCGGTCGGCCGCGATAAGGCGTTCGCATTCACGCAGATCGAGTGCCACTTCGGCGGCTGTCTGGTAGCGTCCCTCGACCTCCTTGGCAAGCATCTTGGCGACGATCTGATCGAGCATCGGACTCACGCCACGCTTGAGCGCGCTCGGTGCGGGCGGGGCGAAGTGAACGATCTGGTACATCACCGCGGTGACGCTGTCGCCCGAGAAGGGCGGCGCCCCGGCGAGCATTTCGTAGAGGATCACGCCGAGCGAGAAGATGTCCGAGTGGTGGTCCGCGCGCTTGCCGAGCACCTGCTCGGGGGACATGTACTTCGGCGAGCCGAGCATCATGCCGGTTTGCGTGAGCGATTGCGCCGCGCGCATGCGCGCAATGCCGAAATCGGTGATCTTCACGGGTTTGCCCGGGACCACCATGATATTGCCGGGCTTGACGTCGCGGTGCACGACGCCGCGCTCGTGCGCGAAGGCGAGGCCCTCGGCGACCTGCGCCGCGATCGATACCGCTTGCGAGATCGGGAGCGCGCTGCGCGCGAGCAGCGCGCGCAATTCCTCGCCGTCGATGAATTCCATCGCCATGTAGGCGAACTGGCCGCTCTTGCCCACGTCGTAGATCGTGACGATGTTGGGATGGTTCAGTCCGCCCGCGGCACGCGCCTCCTGATAGAAGCGCGCCTCGTAGTTCGCCATCCCTTCCTGCTCGATGAACATGTTCACCGTCTTGACCGCCACGGTGCGCTCGAGCAGCGGGTCGATCGCCCTGTAGACGACGCCCATCGCGCCGCGCCCCAGCTCCGAGACAAGTTCATAGCGGCCGAACTTCGGCAACTGCTCGATCGGCGTGTGCATCTAGCGCGCCGCCTTGAGCGAGCGAAACAGCGGGCCCCAGGCGGGGTGGCCCGCCTCGGCGGGCGCCAGTTCGAGTCCGGGGTCGATTTCGAGCGCCTTGCGGAAGGCATCGCGGCACGCGCGTTCGCGGCTCGACGCGCAGTGGATGAAGGCGAGGTGTTTGTGCGCCGTGATGCGGTCGGGGTTCGCGAGACCCAGCGCGAGCGCGCTTTGCAGACTCTTGGCCGAGGCGGGATATTCGCCGGCCTGGTAGCGCTGCAGGCCGACGGCGAGGGCGGCCTCGCCCTTGTATATGTTCACGGCGGCGGGCGCGGACGCCGGCGCGGGGCGCGCAGGTTCGGTGGCGTCCGCGCCGCCGCCGACCGGCGGGAGCGCGCATCCGCCGAATGCCGCGGCGACGGCGCATGCCGCGAACCAGGCGCCCAGGCGATGCGTCGCGCGGTCGTCGTGCCGCGCGCCGCGGTGAGGCGTGTCTTCGCGTATCGTCGTGTCTCGCATTGCGGGTCTAGAAGCTGTGGCGTATCTCGGTCTGCTCGCCGCTGCGCACTTCGATCTTCTCGACGCGCGGCGGCAGCGCCGCGTTGCGGATTTCGACAGTGTGAGGGCCTGGCGGCAACTTGACAATTTGCAGTGGCGGGCTGAAGCCGCGCGGCTTGCCGTCGACGTAGACCTCGCCCCAGGGACTGATCGCGAGACGGATCTGGCCGAGCGCCCCCGCGGGGGCGCTCGCGCGCGCGGCGGGCTGCGCCGCGGCGGCCGGCGCCTCGCGCGCGGTGCGCGTGACGGGGGGCGGGACGCTGTGGCGAACTTCAGGCGCCGCAACCGGCCGCGGCGCGGGCGGCCTGGGCTGCGGCTTGCCGGCGGGCGATTGCGCAGGCTGCTTGAGTGGAGGCTCGCCGGCGAGCGACGGCGTGGTGCCGGCAATCGCCGGCGCGGCGGCCTTGAACGGCACCGACACAGTCGTGCCCGGGCGATCGGCCGGCTTGGCACGCAGCGCGACGCCGGTGCCGGCGAGCGCAAGGAACATGAGCGGCGCGATGAGCAACGCCGCACGATGGAAACCGAACGGCCCGGCGGCGGCGAGCCAGTGCCGTAGCGACGGGCGCGATCGCAGGTGCCCGGTCGAGGCGGCAAGGCGTTCGGCGACCGCATCGCCCGAAACCACCGAATACAGTTCGTGGTCGCGAACATGCTTGTCGGCGCGCGAACCTTCGTAACGGAATACTCCGGCGTGGTCGGCGGAAAGGCACGACACCACTTCGTAGAACGGACGCGAGACCAGGATCTGTCCGGTTTCGGCGAAATCCATCACGCGCTGCGCGCTGTTGATGCCATGGCCGATGATGTTCAGGCGGCCGTTCAGATCCTTGATCAGCTGTACCGGGCCGAGGTTGATGCCCTGGCGCAGCGGAATCGTCGCTTGCTCGTCACGCATCTTGACCGCGGTGAGCAATGCTTCCTGCGGATCGCCGAGGAAAGCCACCGCGGCCCCGTCGCCGGTGTCGAGCAGGATACGATCTTTCTGTCTGACCCGTTCGAGCGCCTCGCCGAGCAATGCGTTGAACGAATGCTTGAGCTGCGATTGCTCGGCGACCGGCTGCTTGGTGTATTCCACGATATCGAGGAATAACACGCTGCAAACGAGCGTACGCGTGGAACTGGACATTGAGGCGGACGCGAGTCGGGAAACAGGGCGTGGTTGTTGCGGCCGACCTATTTTACGCGCATGCCCGCTTCGGCCCCGCTATCGGGTGCGATGAGGAATATTCCCGGTCCGTCGCCCGAGGCGGCGAGCACCATGCCCTCGGACACGCCGAAGCGCATCTTGCGCGGCGCCAGATTGGCGACCATCACGGTGAGCCGGCCCTTGAGCGAGTCGGGTGCGTACGCCGACTTGATGCCGGCGAACACCGTGCGCTGTTCGCCGCCAAGGTCGAGCGTCAGTTTGACGAGCTTGTCGGCGCCTTCGACCTGCTCGGCGTTCGCGATACGCGCGACGCGCAGCTCGAGCCGGGCGAAATCGTCGATCGAGATCGTCGCGGGCTTGTCCGCGGCGGGTTGCACGGCGGGGGGCGTTGCGGCGGGTTCGCTCATCGTGCGTTCCTTGCTCTGGTGCTGTTGGTGTTGGGCGTGGCGCTGCGGCGCGGTCGCTTGCGGGACGGCTTGCGCGGCGGGCGGTTCGAAAAGCGCATCGAGTTGTTTCTCCTCGACGCGCGTGAGCAGATGCCGGTATTCCTGGATGCGGTGTCCGGCCGGCAGCAGCGTCCCGGCATCGCGCCAGTCGAGCGGCTCGACGGCAAGGAACCCCTCCACCTGTAGCGCGAGTTGCGGCAGCACGGGCTTCAGATAGATCGTGAGCAGGCGAAACAGATTGATGGCGTCCGAGCAGACCTGGTGCAGGCGGGGCGATGCCTGGGAATCTTTCGCGAGGTCCCAGGGCCGGTTGAGGTCAACGAAGGAATTCGCGTCATCGGCGAGCGCCATGATGTCGCGCAGCGCCTTGCCGAACTCGCGCGTCGCGTAGCTTGCGGCGATCGCTCCGGCGGCGGCCTGAAACTTCTCCAGCAGCGCGTTTTCCGGTACCGAGGCGGCGCACAATCGACCGCCAAAGCGTTTCGCGACGAAGCCTGCGGCGCGGCTCGCGATATTCACGTACTTCCCCACCAGATCGCTGTTGACCCGTGCGAGGAAGTCGTCCGGATTGAAGTCGACGTCCTCGACATTGGCGTTCAACTTCGCCGCGAGGTAGTAGCGCAGCCACTCGGGGTTCATGCCGAGTTCCAGGTAGCGCAGCGGGCTGATGCCGGTGCCGCGGCTCTTGGACATCTTCTCGCCCGATACGGTGATGAAACCGTGCACGTAGACGTGGTCGGGCACCTTGTAGCCGGCGAATTTCAGCGTCGCCGGCCAGAACAGGGTGTGGAAGTAGATGATGTCCTTGCCGATGAAGTGGATCTGTTCGGTGTCGGGTGCGGCAAGCAGCGCCTCGAAGTCGAGGTTCTTCTTCGCGCAATAGTTCTTCAGGCTGGCGAGATAGCCGACCGGCGCATCGAGCCAGACGTAGAAATACTTGTCCGGGGTGTCGGGAATGCGGATGCCGAAGTAAGGCGCGTCGCGCGAAATATCCCAGTCGCCGAGCGATTTGTCGGCGTCGCCCTCGAGCCATTCGCGGGCCTTGTTGACGACCTGGGATTGCAGGCGGCCGGGTTCTCCGAGCCATTCGCGCAGGAACTGTTTGCACTTCGCGTCGGACAGCCGGAAGAAGTAATGCTCGGAGGTTTTGAGAACCGGCTCCGCGCCCGAGAGCGTCGAATAGGGATGTTTCAGGTCGGTCGGCGCGTAGACGCTGCTGCACACTTCGCAGGCATCGCCGTACTGGTCTTTCGCGCCGCATTGGGGGCATTCGCCCTTGAGGTAGCGATCGGCGAGAAACATGCCTTTCACCGGGTCGTAGAACTGCTCGACCGGTTTGGTGTAGATGAGGCCCGCCGCCTTGAGTTTGCGGTAGATATCCTGGGAGAGTTCGGTGTTTTCGTCGGAATGGGTCGAATGCCAGTTGTCAAACCGGATATGAAAGCCGTCCAGGTAGCGCGGCCGCTCGGCGGCGATCCGGCCGATCAGTTGCTCGGGGGTGACCCCCTCGGCTTCGGCCTTGAGCATGATCGGCGCGCCGTGCGCGTCGTCGGCACACACAAAATGCACCTCGTGGCCTTGCATGCGCTGAAACCGCACCCAGATGTCGGCCTGGATGTACTCCATGATGTGGCCGATGTGAAACGACCCGTTGGCGTAGGGCAGGGCGGTGGTGACGAACAGCCGGCGTGGGCGGGGCATTGGCGGGTACGCGAAGAAAGTACGGGTGGGAACGCGGGTATTGACGCGGAACAGGGAATTCTAACAAGCGATAAGCAGTCCCGCGCTCCGCGGGGTGGCGATTTCTGTACACTTACCCGCTTCTTTCCACAGTTTTCTTCCGCAAGGTAAGTTCATGGCAATCAACGAAGCGCAGGTCCAGGCAAGCCTCAAGACACTCATCGATCCGAATACCGGCAAGGACTTCGCGAGCAGCCGCTCGGCGAGGAACATCAAGCTTGCGGGGGACGAGCTGTCGCTCGACATCGAACTGGGCTATCCCGGCAAGAGCCAGTTCGAGCCGATCCGCAGGCAGGTGAGCGAGGCGCTCAAGGCCGCCGGCGCGGCCCGGGTGTCGGTGAATGTGTATTCCAAGGTGGTCGCGCACGCGGTACAGCGCGGCGTGAAGCTGATTCCCGGAATCAAGAACATCATTGCGATCGCCTCGGGCAAGGGAGGCGTCGGCAAGTCGACCACCGCGGTGAACCTCGCGCTCGCGCTTGCCGCCGAGGGCGCCTCGGTGGGCATGCTCGACGCGGACATCTACGGGCCCTCGCAGCCGACCATGCTCGGCATCGCCGGACGCCCGCAGTCGAAGGACGGCAAGACGCTCGAGCCGATGGAAGGACACGGCATCCAGGCGATATCGATCGGATTCATGATCGACGTCGACACGCCGATGGTGTGGCGCGGGCCGATGGTCACGCAGGCGCTCGAACAGTTGCTGCGTGACACGCACTGGAAGGATCTCGATTACCTGGTGGTCGACCTGCCGCCGGGCACCGGCGACATACAGCTCACGCTCGCGCAAAAGGTGCCGGTCACCGGCGCGGTGATCGTCACCACGCCGCAGGACATCGCGCTGATCGACGCGCGGAAGGGCCTCAAGATGTTCGAGAAGGTCGGCATCCCGATCCTCGGCATTGTCGAGAACATGTCGGTCCATTTCTGTCCGAACTGCGGCCACGAGAGCCACATCTTCGGCGCCGGCGGCGCCGAGAAGATGTGCCAGGACTACAAGACTGAACTGCTGGGCGAGCTGCCGCTTGACGCGGGCATCCGCGAGCAGGCCGATTCGGGCCGGCCCACGGTGGTCGCCGATCCGGATGGCAAGGTCGCCGAGATCTATCGGCGCATTGCCCGCCGCTGCGCGGTGAAGGTCGCCGAGTCGCAGAAGGACATGACCTCCAAGTTCCCCAGTATCGTGGTGCAGAACACCTGATGGCGCGCGCGGACCTGCCGACCGGAGGCCTCCGATGACCATCAAATCCGACAAGTGGATCCGCCGCATGGCGGCGCAGCAGCGCATGATCGAGCCCTTCGAACCGGACCAGGTGAAGGAGGTGGCGGGTCGCCGGATCGTGTCGTACGGCACTTCGAGCTACGGCTACGACATCCGCTGTTCGAGCGAGTTCAAGATCTTCACCAACATCAACTCGACGATCGTCGATCCGAAGAATTTCGACGAAAAGTCGTTCGTCGATTTCAAAGGCGATGTTTGCATCATCCCGCCGAATTCCTTCGCGCTGGCGCGGACCGTGGAATTCTTCCGCATCCCGAGAAACGTGCTGACCATCTGCCTGGGCAAGTCGACCTACGCGCGCTGCGGGATCATCGTCAATGTCACCCCGCTCGAGCCCGAGTGGGAGGGGCATGTCACCCTGGAGTTTTCCAATACCACGCCGTTGCCGGCGCGCATCTACGCCAACGAGGGCGTCGCGCAGGTCATCTTCATCGAGTCCGACGAAGTGTGCGAAACGTCCTATCGCGACCGGGGCGGCAAGTACCAGGGCCAGGAGGGCGTTACCCTCCCCCGCATCTAGATCGGCAAAAAACCACTACATATGGGGTCTTGCGGCCCCGCCATGCCAGCCTATAGTGGTCGTCGGCGAAACCCGACGATTCAAGATTTTTCTCGGCTCCTCAAGGAATTTTGCATTTTCGGTATTGACTCGTCGGGGGTCGTCCCTATAATCCGGCGCATGTTTCGGCGTAACGCCAGCGACAACAACGCCCGCGAGGAGAAGGAGGTCATCATGACAGGACAAAGGAACTCGGTTGCCGGCTTTGACGCATCTATCACGGCGATTCCTGAAACCTAGTTCGAACCCGGGAGACATTGATGGGCTCACGCCCCGCCAGCATCCTCCGCAGCAGACAGTCACAAGCTCTTCAAGAACAACTCTTCGACACGCATCCGGAAGTCAGTCTTGACTTCGAGACGGTGCGTTCCGCGGCCCGCCAGAAGTACACGCGGCCATTCCTGATCGTCGATACCGCCATCGTGCGGGAAAAGTACCGGCGTTTGCGCACGGTGATGCCTCGCGTGCGCCCCCACTACGCAGTCAAGGCGAATCCCGACCGGCGCGTGGTGAAGGCGCTGGTGCAGGAGGGTTCGGGCTTCGAGATCGCCTCCGTCGCGGAACTCGACCTCCTGCTATCGCTCGGTGTGCCGGCCGCGGAGATCTTCTACTCGAACCCGGTCAAGGCGCGCGAGTCCATCGTCTACGCGGCGGGCAAGGGCGTCGAATGGTACGTGATCGACAGCCTCGACGAACTGCGCAAGGTGTTCGAGGTGAAGCGCGATGCCAAGATCTATCTGCGCATCGCGGCGCCCAATATCGGCAGCGACTGGCCGCTTTCCGGAAAATTCGGTGCGGGAGTCTCGGACGCGAAAGAAATCGTCGCCGCCGCCGCGGCGCTCGGCGCGGATCTCGCAGGGGTGACCTTCCATGTCGGTTCTCAGTGCCGCAATCCCGAAAACTGGCGTGTCGGTATCGACAAGGCACGCGCGCTGTTCGATGTGATGCAAAAAGCGGGCTTGCGGCCCAGGATGCTCGATATTGGCGGCGGTTTCCCGGTGCGCCACGTGAAGCCGATTCCGTCGATCGAATCGATTGGCGAACTGATCAACGAGGCGCTGGGCGTGTTTGCTGAAGACGTGCAGGTGATTGCCGAACCGGGCCGCTACCTGGTCTCAGATGCGGGCTATTTTGTGTGCCGGGTGCTCGCGACCGCAGTGCGTTCGGGTAAACGCTGGATGCACTGGGACGCCGGGATGTTCGGCGGCGTGATCGAGACCACGGAGGGTCTGCGT